>NZ_JBHVEU010000026.1:0-36373 GCF_042802075.1 Kitasatospora sp. NPDC057518 | reverse complement strand
AGCCCTGTGAGGGGTGGAGTTGACCGGTACTAATAGGCCGAGGGCTTGTCCTCAGTTGCTCGCGTCCACTGTGTTGTTCTGAAACAACGACCCGCTCTTTTTGAAGAGCGTGCGGTTGACAGTTTCATAGTGTTTCGGTGGTCATAGCGTGAGGGAAACGCCCGGTTACATTCCGAACCCGGAAGCTAAGCCTTACAGCGCCGATGGTACTGCAGGGGGGACCCTGTGGGAGAGTAGGACGCCGCCGAACAATTCTTCAGAAGAACCCCCATCCGGGTCCCGGATGGGGGTTCTTCGCGTTGTCGGGGTGTTGGTCGAATGATCATGCGGCGTTCGCTGGAGGACCGTGTACATGACGGTTCGTGGGCCCCTATGGTCGAGCCTTCTCGTCCGACCATGCACTCACGACGCGAAGGACACCACGTGGCCTCCATCGACCGGCGCCGTTTCCTCCAACTGGGCGGCGCCTCCGCGGCCGCCGCCGGCCTCGCCGCCTTTCCGCCCGCGGTTGCCAAGGCCATGGCGCTGCCCGCGATCGGCAGGACCCGTTCGATCGAGGACGTCGAGCACGTCGTCATCCTGATGCAGGAGAACCGTTCCTTCGACCACTACTTCGGCACCCTGCGCGGCGTCCGCGGGTTCGACGACCCCCGGCCCACGCTGCTGCCGAACGGCCGGCCGAACTGGCACCAGCCCGCCGCCGCCGTGAAGACCGGCCGCTACCACGACCGCGGCCTGCCGGCCTCCGAGCAGGAGGTGCTGCCCTGGTACATCGACCCCCGGAACACCACCGAGTACCAGGCCGGTACCGACCACGGCTGGAGCAGCGGCCACCTCGCCTGGAACGAGGGGCGCCACGACCAGTGGGTGAACCAGAAGCAGGACGTCATGACGATGGGCCACCTCAAGCGCCAGGACCTGCCGTACCACTTCGCGCTGGCCGAGGCCTTCACCGTCTGCGACGCGTACTTCTGCTCCGTCCACGCCGACACCGCCCCCAACCGGATCTACCTCTGGACCGGCACCAGCGACCCGCGCAACGCGTACGGCCGCCGGCCCAACGGGCCCGGCCTGTGGGAGCGCAACGACACCAACGGCTACACCTGGACGACGTACCCCGAGCGCCTGGAGTCGGCCGGGGTCAGCTGGAAGCTCTACCAGGGCGGTTCGGGCGAGCCGGGCACGCCGACGGACAACTACACCGACAACTCGCTGATGTTCTTCGAGCGGTACCAGGTGGCCGAGGGCGCGTCGGGCCCGCTGGTGGAGAAGGGTGCCACCGACCACACGCTCAAGGAGTTCCGGGCCGACGTCGAGCAGGGCCGGCTGCCGCAGGTCTCCTGGATCGTCCCGCCGTACAAGTACAGCGAGCACCCCTCCGCGACGCCCACCGACGGCGCGTACTACATCAACCTCGTACTGGACGCGCTCACCGCGAACCCCGAGGTCTGGGGGCGGACCGTCTTCCTCATCAACTACGACGAGAACGACGGCCTGTTCGACCACGTCGTCCCGCCGATGCCGCCGGTCGCCAGCCGTCCGGGCGGCCCGGGCATGGTCTCCGCCGACCTGGAGGCGAGCCTCGGCGACGAGCTGCTGGACCTCTCGAAGTACCCGGGCGAGATGAGCCCGCTGGTCCCCGGCGCCGACCCGGGCGGCCTCCAGCCGATCGGCCTCGGGCCGCGGGTGCCGCTGATGGTCATCTCCCCGTGGTCGCGCGGTGGTTGGGTCTGCTCGGAGACCTTCGACCACACCTCGGTGCTGCGGTTCCTGGAGGCCCGTTTCGGCATCGAGGAGCCCAACATCAGCGCCTGGCGCCGGTCGGTCTGCGGCGACCTCACCTCGGCGCTCGACTTCCGGGGCACCGACCCGCGGCGCGTCCGGATCCCGGTGCCCGCGCCGATCGCCTCGCAGGGCAAGCCCTACCAGGTGCCGCTGCCGCAGCGGATGCCCACCCAGGAGCCGGGCACCCGGCCTGCCCGCGCCCTCCCGTACGACCTGCGGGTCAACGAGGAGGAGACGGACACCGCCGGGCAGTTCCGGCTCGAACTGGAGAACCGGGGCTCGGTCGGCGCGTGGCTCTACGTCTACGACCGGACGGCGCCGACGGCCGCCCCGCGCCGCTACACCGTCTCGGCCGGCGACACCTTCGCCGACTTCTGGCCGCTGACCGGCGCCGGCGACTACCACCTGGCCGCCCACGGCCCGAACGGCTCGGTGCAGGAGTTCGAGGGCACGGCCCGGGCCGGGCTGGTGGCGCGCTTCGACCCGTCGAAGAACCAGGTGCGCGTCACGGTCGCCAACCACGGGCCGGTGGCCAGGACGGTCACCGCCGAGAACGCCTACGCGAAGGGCTCGAAGCAGAGCCGCTCCCTCCGCCCCGGCGCCTCGGCCCGGTTCACCTTCGAGCTGCCCGTCGACCGCCGCTGGTACGACGTCACGGTCGCGGCCGCGGACGGTCCGGCCTTCCGCCGCCGCTGGGCCGGACACCTGGAGAACGGCCGCCCCGGCACCAGCGACCCCGGCCCGCGCTGACCGGACGGGCCTCCGTGGACGGAACCGGCCCGCGCTGACGGGCCCTCGTCGACCGCTCCGGTCGACGGGGGCCCGGGCGGTCAGCCGCCCCGGCGGGGCAGCCAGGTCCGTCGGCGCGGGCCGGCCACCGTGCCGACGGGCGGCGAGTGGAGGGCGGCCACGGCGCTGCGGATCAGGATGCGCACCCCCTCGGCCGCCGTCTCCGCCGACATCGACGCGCTCGTGTCCCGGCCGGACACCTGGCTCGGCAGGTACGGCAGACGCGCGAACCCTCCGCGCAGCTCCGGGCGTTCGGTGGCGATCAGGTGCGCCAGCCCGTAGAAGACGTGGTTGCAGAGGTGGGTGCCGGCGGTGTGCGAGACGGTGGCCGGGATCCCGGCCAGCTGGACCGCCGCCACGCAGGCCTTGACCGGCAGCGAGGAGAAGTAGGCGGCCGGGCCCTCCGGCACGACCGGCTGGTCGACCGGCTGGTTGCCCTTCCGGTCGGGAGCGCGGACGGCGTCGTCGAGGTTGACCGCCACCCGCTCGACCGTGAGGTCCGGGCGGTTGCCGCCCTGGCCGGTGGCGATGACCAGGTCCGGCTCGAACCGGGCCACCGCCCGGCGCAGTTCGGCGATCGAGTCGCCGTACACCCAGGGCAGCCCGGCGAACTCCAGGGCCACTCCGGCCGGCGGACCGGCGGCGACCAGCCGGCCCGCCTCCAGGGACGAACTCAGGGGATCGCGGCCGAACGGTTCGAAGGCGGTCAGCAGGACGCGGATGATGGCGGACCTCCCAGCGTACGGGAACGTACGGAACCGATTTGTGCCTTCGAGCGTAGGGCCGTCCCGAATGTCCCGGCAAGCCCCGCAGGTCGCGGTCGGGCACCGTTGGACACCGGGACTTCACCCGGCGTCAGGTCCGGCGCAGCGCGCCGTCCGCACGGAGCGAGTCGAGGGTGGGGTAGCCGTCGACGGCCATCAGGAGGTCGGCCTCGGCGAGCAGTGACCGCAGCACGTGGACGATGCCGTCGGTGCCCTCCAGCGCCAGGCCGTAGGCGTACGGGCGGCCCACGCCGACGGCGGTGGCGCCGAGGGCGAGCGCCTTGACGACGTCGGTGCCCGAGCGGACGCCCGAGTCGAAGAGGACGGGCAGTCCGTCGGCGGCCGCGACCACGTCGGGGAGCACGTCGAGGGCGGCCAGGCCGCCGTTGGCCTGGCGGCCGCCGTGGTTGGAGCAGTAGACGCCGTCGACGCCGCCGTCCCTGGCGCGGCGCACGTCCTCGGGGTGACAGATGCCCTTGAGGAGGATCGGCAGGTCGGTGAGCGAGCGCAGCCAGGGCAGGTCGTCCCAGGTCAGCGGGTTGCCGAAGACGCCGGCCCACTCCAGGACGGCCGCCCGGACGTCCTCCTCCGGCGCCTTGGCGAGGCGGGCGCGGAACACCGGGTCGGAGGTGTAGTTGGCCAGGCAGTGGCCGCGCAGCTGCGGGAAGTTGGCGGTGGCCAGGTCGCGCGGGCGCCAGCCGGTGACCCAGGTGTCCAGGGTGACGACGATGCCCCGGTAGCCCGCGGCCTCCGCCCGGTGCACCAGGCTCTCCGCCAGTGCCCGGTCGGTGGGGGTGTAGAGCTGGAAGAAGCCGGGGGTGTCGCCGAACTCGGCGGCCACCTGCTCCAGCGGATCGACCGTCAGGGTGGAGGCGACCATCGGGACGCCGGTCCGGGCGGCGGCCCGGGCGGTGGCCAGGTCCCCGTGCCCGTCCTGCGCGCACAGGCCGATCACCCCGATCGGCGCCATGAACAGCGGGGTCGGCAGCCGCTGGCCGAACAGCTCCACCGACAGGTCCCGCGTGCTCGCGCCGACCATCATCCGCGGCACCAGGCCCCACCGCCCGAAGGCGGCCACGTTCGCGCGCTGGGTGGACTCGTCGCCCGCGCCGCCCGCGACGTAGGAGAGCACCGAGGGCGGCAGCGCCGCGCCCGCCCGCGCCTCCAGCTCGGCGAAGGCCATCGGCAGTGTCGGCAGGACGCCGCCGAGCCCGCGCAGGTAGATCTCGGTCTGGTAGTCGCCGAACCGCCCCTGGAACGCCGGGTCACTCTGCTGGTCGACCATCCGCCGGCCGTCCTTCCGTCCGCACCCGCCCGGGACCGTCCCGGCCGGCGCCGCCCGCCCACCCCGCAGGACGGGCGGGCGGGTCGACGGCACCCCGGCATTCTCGCCACGAACCGTGCCGACGGCCAGGGTCGGGGCGCGGGTGTTCAGGGTGTCGGCTCGGGACGCACCCGGTGGCCGTACCGCCACACGGTGGCCGCGGCGAGCAGGGCGACCGCCCCGCCGAGCAGCATGACCGTGGCGGGGGAGGAGTGGTCCACCACCAGCCCGCCGGTCAGCGCGCCGATCGAGAAGCCGGCCTGGAACGCCGAGGTGAAGACCACCCCGGCACCCTCCGGGGCGTGCGGGGCCGCGGCGAGGAACCAGCTGAGCGAACAGACCGGGACGGCGCCGTACGCCACGCCCCAGAGGGCCAGCAGGACGGCGGCGCCCGGACCGCCGGTGCCCAGCAGCGGCAGCAGCAGGGCCGCGGCGGCGAGCAGGACGGCCGCCGTGCCGAACACCGGACGCAGTGCCCCGGCCGCCCGGCCGCCGGCCAGGACGTTGCCGAGCAGTCCGGCGGCGCCGTAGCCGAGCAGCAGGGCGGTGACCAGGCCGGGGCCGGCGTGGGTGGTGCCGGTGAGGAACGGGGTGACGTAGGTGTAGCTGCCGAAGTGGGCCGGCACGATCAGGAAGGTCACCGCGATCCCGGTCCGGGTGCCCCGGCCGGCCAGCAGTCCGCGCAGCACGCCCAGCCCGGTGGCGGTCAGCGGGGGCAGCGGCGGCAGCGACCGCAGGAGGGCGGCCAGCGCGAGCACGGTCAGCGCCGCCATCGCCAGGAAGGCCGCCCGCCAGCCGGCCACGGAGCCGAGGAACACCCCCGCCGGCACGCCGAGCACCGAGCCGAGCGGGACGGCGGAGAAGATCAGCGTGTTGGCGCGGGCCTGCCGGTGCTCCGGGACGAGGCGCGGGGCGAGCCCGGAACCGATCGACCAGAACGCCCCGATGACCAGACCGAGGGCCACCCGGGCGGCCAGCACCGCCCAGTAGGCGGGGGCCAGGGCGCTGAGCAGGTCCGCCAGGGTCAGGACCAGCAGCAGCGCGCAGAGCATCGTCCGCCGGTCCGCACGCCTGGTCGCGACGGTCACCACGGGGGCGGCCACCGCGGCGACGATGCCCGGCAGGGTCATCATCAGCCCGGCCGTGCCGTCGGAGATCCGGAAGGTGGCGCCGATCGGGGTCAGCAGGCCGATCGGGAGGATCTCGGTGGTGACGATGGAGAAGACGCCGGTCGTCACGGCGAGGACGGCGAGGGTGCCGCCGCCGTTGCGGGGGCGGGACTTCGGGGTGGGCGGCTTCGGGGTGGGCTGGGTCGAGCTGAGGGTGGTGCCGGTCGGCATGCCGGAGGTCCCGTCGGTGGGTGGTGGGTGTGTCACCCGAAGTCCACCAATCCGACCGGGGGTTGGGCTGGCGTGAATCCGACGTCAACGCTTCCGCGCGGGGCCGGCGGTCCGGCGTCGCCCTGCGGTTCGGCGCGGCCCGGGGCCCGGTGCTAGTCGGCGGCGTGGCGCCGTCTGGCGCGGTGCGCGATCTCGCCGAGGATGCGCTGCCAGGTCGGCGAGGCCTCGGCGAGCCGGGAGAAGATCACCGCCTGGTTCCCGGGCCGGCTGCTGTCCCGCCCGTGGGCGACCTCCCACGCGTCCAGGTCGTCGATCAGCCGGTCCACGCGCGGATCGTCCGGTGCCCAGTCGAGCGACTGGTCGCAGAGCAGGAACAGCCGCGTCGTCTCGGGGTCGTCGAAGCTTGCGTTCTTCTCCTGGATGCCCCGGCGCATGGCCTCCGGGTCCAGGGCCTGGTGCAGGATCCAGGTGTCGCGTTCGAGCCGTACCGACTGTTCGCCGACCCCGAGCGCGCGCATCCGGTCCAGGATGGCGACCACCTCGGGCGGCAGGGCGAGCCGCTCGCCGCTCGCCAGGTCGGCGATCCGGCGGCGGTGCTCGGCGAGCTGCTCGATCCGGCGCTCCAGTTCGGCGTCGAGGTCGGCGACGGCGGCGGCGAACTCCTCGGGCCGTGCCCGCAGCATTTCGTCGATCCGGGCCAGCGGCACGCCGGCGTCGGCGAGCGTCCTGATCCGGATGAGGTCGACCGCCGCCTGAGCGCTGTAGCGGCGGTAGCCGGAGCCGTCGCGTTCGGGCTCGGGCAGCAGTCCCACCTGGTGGTAGTGGCGCACGGTGCGTACGGTCACGCCGGCGGTCGCGGCGAGTTGACTGATCGTCAGCACCGTTGCGCTCCTGTCGTGTTGACGGCCTGCGGCCGGGGTGGTGCCAGGGGCTGGGGTCGAAGTCTAGGTGCGGCCCGCCCGGTCCACGACGTCGCGGATCGCCTGGACCACGGCGTCGGCCCGCTCGAAGACGAACTGGCTGTGGCCGGTGTCGGGGAGGATACGCTGCTCCCCGTCCGAGACGGCGTCCACCATGGCCGCGTACAGCCGCGTCTTGCCGTCGTGCATCGCCCGCAGGGCCTCTTCGGACATCAGTGCCCGCTGGCCGGGGTCGACGCCCAGCGGGGTGAGCGCGATCAGCGGGACGTCGGGCAGGTCCGCCCCGGCCCGCAGCTCGACGGCCAGGTCGGCCATCGAGGCGCGCTCGGCGATGCCGGCGTGGATCCAGCGCTCGCTCACGTGGTACTCGACCACCGCGTCCCGGACGTCCGCCGGGAAGTCCACGAGCAGTTCCGCGGCCATCTGCCGGATGCCCGGGAGCGCCTGCCGCAGCTGCTCTTCGGTGGGCGACAGCCGCACGCTGGCGGCCAGGCTCGCCTCGGCGGGCATGTAGTCGTCCCAGTCCCGGTGGAAGGCGTCCAGCCAGACCAGCCCGGCCACGTCCTGCGGGTAGCGCTGGGCGAAGCCGTGGGCGTAGGCGCCGCCGAGCGAGTGCGCGACCAGGACGTACGGGCCGGGGACGCCCTGGGCGTGCAGCAGTTCGTGCAGTTCGGTCGCCACCTCGGCGGCGGTGCGCGGCAGCGCGGCGTCGTCGCTGAAGCCGGTGCCGCCGCGGTCGTACACCACGGCGGTGGTGAACCGCGAGGCCCCTTGCTGGACGCCGAAGTAGTCCAGGCCGATGGCGCTCGCGCCGGGCAGGAGGACGACCGCGGGCCCGCCCGTGCCCTGGCGGTGCAGGTAGAGGCGGCGGCCGTCGATCTCCTGGAAGCCGCCGACCGGGGGGTGGAGCGGAGTGCTGGAGGTGCTCTCGTTCGTCATGCGGCAAGCCTGCAACCCTGACGTAGCGTCAAGGTCAAGCGTCCGGTCGCGGGACTTCCCCGGGAGGGGCCGGGCCGCCGTCGCGGGGGGCGTCAGGGGCTCGGGGCGTTCGGGGCGGCCGTGGTGGTGAAGCGGTTGCGGAACTCGGTGGGCGTGGTGCCCAGCCGGCGGGCGAAGGCGCGGCGCAGGGTCTCGTCGCTGCCCAGGCCGCTGAGCCGGGCGGCGGTGGTGATGCCGTGGCCGTCGAGGAGCAGTTGTTGGGCGCGGTCGAGGCGGACGCGCTCGACCCAGCGGGCCGGGGTGGTGTTCAGCTCGGCCTGGAAGAGCCGGGTCAGGTGGCGGGTGCTGACGGCGGCCGCGGCGGCCATCGCGGGCAGGCTGTGGTCGGCGCCCGGGTCGGCGAGGACGGCGTCGGTGAGCGTGCGCAGCAGGCCGCTGCGGGCCGGCGGGGTGGCCAGGGCGGTGGAGAACTGCGACTGGCCGCCCGGGCGCTGCACGAAGACGACCAGCTCGCGGGCGATGGCGCGGGCGGCCTCGGCGCCGTGGTCGTGCTCGACCAGGGCGAGGGCGAGGTCGATGCCCGCGCTGATGCCGGCGCTGGTGTGGTAGCGGCCGTCCCGGACGTGCAGGGCGTCGGGTTCGACCCGCACCCCGGGGTGGCGGAGCGCGAGGGCGGTGGCGTGGCGCCAGTGGGTGGTGGCCCGGCGGCCGTCGAGCAGCCCCAGCGCGGCGAGCACGAAGGCGCCGCTGCACACCGAGGCGACCCGCCGGGCCCGCCCGGCGAGGCCCTCCGCGGCGGCGAGCAGGGGCGCGTCCGGGCCCCGGGCGGCCAGGTGGTCGGCGCCGGCGACGACCAGGGTGTCGAGGGGTTCCCGGGGGCCGGGTGCTCCCTGGGCGTCCTCCGGTGCGGCGGTGTCCGCCAGGGCCACGCCGTTGGAGGCGGTGACGGTGCCGCCGCCCGGGGAGACCAGGACGGTCCGGTACGGGTGGCCGAGCCGGCCGGCCTGGTGGAACACCTCCAGCGGACCGCTGACGTCGAGCAGCGTCACCCCGTCGAACACGAGGAAGGCGACCAGGCGCGTCATGTCCGAATCCGAGGTCCTGCTGTCCGTACCGACATGGCGGCAGCGTACGCCACCGGGCGAGGGTGGAGGAGTCGACCGAACAGCCCCCGAAACGAATGAACGCGGAGGAACCATGACGAACGAGACGATCGCGGGCGTGCGCGTCCCGGACAGCGCCCTGGCCCGGGAGGCGACCGAACTGGTGCGGGAGGCGGCCTCGCCCCTGCTGTTCGACCACTCGCGCCGGGTGTTCCTGTTCGGGGCGCTGCGCGGCGCCGAACAGGGGCTGGAGTTCGACCCGGAGCTGCTGTACGTGGGCGCGATGTTCCACGACCTCGGCCTCACCGGCCGCTTCGCCCGGACCGACCAGCGCTTCGAGATCGACGGTGCCGACGAGGCCCGCCGCTTCCTGGCGGCCCACGGCATCACCGGCGAGCCGGCGCAGCGGGTCTGGACCGCCATCGCCCTGCACACCACCCCGGAGATCCCGTTGCACATGGCGCCGGAGATCGCCCTGATCACCCGCGGCGTGGAACTGGACGTGCTGGGGATCGGCTACCACGCGATCTCCGCGGAGCAGCGGGCCGCCGTGGTCACGGCCCATCCGCGGCCCGACTTCAAGAACCGCATCCTGGCCGCGTTCACCGACGGCATCAAGGCCCGCCCGGACACGACCTTCGGCAACGTCAAGGCGGACGTGCTCGCGCACTTCGTGCCCGGCTTCGAGCGCGGCGACTTCGTGGAGGTGATCAAGGGCTCCGAGTGGGGGGAGTGAGCCGGGGCGGGCCTTCGGCTGAGGGGTTCTGGTCGCGGGCGTTGGATGCGGGCATTGGCCGGGGGCGCTGGACGCGGGCATCGGTCGGGGGCGTTGGACGCGGGCTTCTGAGGGCAGCCCGGGGGCCCGGTCGGCGTCGCCCGGCCGGGTTTGACGGGGGCTCGGGGTTCCACCACCCTTCCACTAATCGAATAGTGAAAGGGTACTTTGCCGATGCCCGCTCCCTCCTCCGTGTCCCGGGCCGTTCCGAGTACGGCCGCTCTTCCGTCCGTACCGCCCCGCGCCCGCCGCCCCGCCCCGCTCGCGTGGGGCCTGGCGGCCGGGTTCGCCGCGCTGTACGCCTGCGTCGCCGTCAACCGGCACCGGCGCGGCCTCACCAAGGCCTACGACCTGGGCATCTTCGAGCAGGCCGTCCGGGCGTACGCCCACGGGCAGGCGCCGATCGTGCCGCTCAAGGGCCCCGGCTACCACCTGCTCGGGGACCACTTCCACCCGCTGATCGCGGTCCTCGCCCCCGCCTACCGGGCCTTCCCGAGCCCGCTCACCCTCGTCGTCGCCCAGGCGCTGCTGATGGCGCTGGCCGTCGTCCCGCTGACCCGCTGGGCCCACGAGGTGGCCGGGCCGCGGGTGGCGCTGCTCGTCGGCTGCGCCACCGGGGCCTCCTGGGGGATCGTCCGGGCGGCGGCCGACGACTTCCACGAGATCGCCTTCGCCGTCCCGCTGCTCGCCTTCGCCGCCACCGCACTCGGCCGGCGCCGGCCGCTCGCCGCCGCGCTCTGGTCGCTGCCGCTGCTGCTGGTCAAGGAGGACCTCGGGCTGACGGTGGCCGCCGTCGGGGTCCTGATCGCCTGGCAGGCCCGGCGGGAGCGGCACAGCAGCCCACTGCCCGGACTCGCCCTCGCCGCCGTCGGGCTCGCCGCGACCGCGCTCACCGTGCTCGTCGTGCTCCCGGCGTTCAACCCGAGCGGGAGCTTCGACTACTGGCAGCAGCTGGACGGCGGCGGGCAGGGCGGGCAGGCCTCGCTCTGGGAACTGCCACTGCGGCTCGGCTGGCCGCCGGTCAAGTGGCTGCTGCTGTTCCTGCTCGCCGCCACCGCCGGCTTCATCGGCCTGCGCTCACCGCTCCTGCTGCTCTGCGTGCCCACCCTCGCCTGGCGGCTGTTCTCTTCCAACTCGCACTACTGGGGCGTCAGTTACCACTACAGCGCGGTGCTGATGCCGATCGCGTTCGCGGCCCTGGTGGACGTCCTGCGCCGGGTTGACGCGGGTCGCCGGGGTGACGCGCGCCGCCGCGTCGAGGTGCGCCGGGCCAGGCGCGGACTCGCCGTCAGTGCCCTGGTGGCCGCCGTGACGCTGCCGCTCTACCCGCTGCACGAGGTGGTGATGCCCGAGGCCTGGCGCACCTCGCCCCGGCTCACCGAGATCCGGGCGCTGCTCCACCGGATACCCGACGACGCCACCGTGGCCGCCTCCAACCGGCTGGCGGCCCAGCTCACCCGCCGGACGGAGGTCACCCTGGTGTGCCGGACGCCGGAGGGCCCTGGCCCGCAGTGGGTGGCCGTCGACCTGCGCGACCCGAGCGTGCAGGCCCCGTGCGCCACCGCCGACACCGCCCGGATGCTGGCCGTCTACCGGGAGCGCGGCTACCGGCCGCTGGTCGAGCAGGACGGCCTGCTCCTGCTGCAACGCCCCTGAGCCGCCTCCCGGGCCGGACAACCCCCGAGCACCGGACAACCCCAGACCAGACGGCTTTGGATCGGACACCCCCGGGTCCGGCTTGACCTGCGCGGCGCCGTGCGCCACCATTCCACTATTGAACTAGTGAAAGGCTGAATCGCCGGTGATCGAGTACCGCATCGAGCGGCGCAGCGGCGTCTCCACCTACCAGCAGATCGTGCAGCAGACCAAGCAGGCCCTGCGGCTCGGACTGCTCCAGCCCGGAGACAAGCTGCCGACCGCCCGAGAGGTGGTCGAACTGACCGCGATCAACCCCAACACCGTGCTGAAGGCCTATCGCGAGCTCGAACGCGAAGGCCTGGTCGAACCCCGCCCGGGGCTCGGCACCTTCGTCCGGCGCTCGCTCGCCCGGCCGGAGGCGGCGGCGGACGGGCCGCTGCGGGCGGGCCTGGTCGGGTGGGTGGACCAGGCCCGGGAGGCCGGACTGGAGCGCGAGGACATCACCGCGCTGATGGCCTCCGTCCTGGAGCAGCGCTTCGACACCGGGGTCTCTGCTTCTGGGGCCTCCGACTCCGACGACGGGGTCTGAGGCTCCGAAACCGGGGGCCGAAACCGGGGCTCCGACGCCGGGGCGCCGACATCGGGGGGCCCAAACCCCGACGCCGGGGCCTGCGGCTCCCCGGCAACACCGAACCGAGAACAGTGGGGGGACCGGGTGGACGACCCGACGACCACGGCGCCCGCGACGGCGCCGGCCCTGGAGGCCGAAGGCCTCGGCAGGAGGTACCGCGGCGGCTGGGCGCTGCGCGGCTGCGACGTCACCGTCCCGGCCGGGCGGATCTGCGGCGTGGTGGGCCCCAACGGCGCGGGCAAGAGCACCCTGCTCTCCCTCGCCGCCGGCCAACTCGCGCCCACCGAGGGCGGAGTGCGGGTGCTCGGCGCCACCGCAGGTGCGCCCGAGCTGCGCGCCCGGGTCGCCTACGTGCCGCAGGACAAGCCGCTCTACCCGGGCCTCACCGTCGCCGAGACGCTGCGGATGGGCCGCGAGCTCAACCCGGTGTGGGACGAGGCTGTGGCCCAACAGATCGCAGAGCAGGGCGAGTTGAACCCCAAGGCGCGGATCGGCTCGCTCTCCGGCGGCCAGCGCACCCGGGTCTGCCTCGCCCTCGCCCTCGGCAAGCTCCCCGACCTGCTGCTGCTTGACGAACCGATGGCCGACCTCGATCCGCTCGCCCGGCACCAGCTGATGGGCACGCTGATGTCGGTCGCCGCCGAGCGCGGCGCCGGCATCGTGCTGTCCTCGCACATCCTTCCCGAGCTGGACGGCGTCATCGACCACCTGCTCCTCGTCCAGCGCGGACGCGTCCGGCTGGCCGGTGACCTGGAGGAGATCCTCGACGGGCACCGACTGCTCACCGGGCCGGCCGCCCAGGGTTCCTCCCTGGCCGCCGAGACGGTGGTCGAGCAGCGCGTCAGCGGCCGCCGGGCCGTCGCCCTGGTCCGCACCGACGAGCCGGTGGACGGCGACTGGGAGAGCGAACGCCCGAGTCTGGAGGACCTGCTGCTCGGCTACCTCCGGGCCTCCGCCGACACCCCCGCCGACAACCCGAACCGCGTGAAGCCCGACCCGAACGGGGTGGCCGCATGAGCACCGACGTCCTGCCCGACCGGGCCCCCACCTCCGCACCCGCCGACCGGCGGCCCGCCACCCCCGCCCTGCGCGGGCTCATCTGGCTGACGCTCCGTCAGAACCGCTTCCTGCTCTGGACCCTGGGCGTGCTGCTCGTCCTCGCGGTGGCGGACCTCGTCTGGATCCACGTCGCCCTCCGCCACATCATCGGCGTCCTGCGGCGGACCGGCTGCTACTACCCCGACTCCTGGTCCGACTCCGAGTGCTGGGCCCTCCTCGCACCGATCAACCGCCCCAACTTCTGGTACCTGGAGGTCCTCCAGCCCGCCGTCACCGTCCTCCCGCTGCTGATCGGCGTGTTCATCGGCGCCCCGCTGCTGGCCCAGGAGTACGAACGCGGCACCATCCGGCTGATCCGCGCCCAGTCCGTCAGCCCGGCCCGCTGGCTGGCCGTCCGCCTCGCCGTCCCCGGCCTCGCCGTCCTGGCCGTCAGCGGTGTGATCGCCGTCCTGATGACCTGGGTGTGGTGGACGGACATCGCACACGGTCCGGACGCCTTCGACCCGCCGTTCCAGTTCTTCACCTACCCGGCCATCGGCCTCGCCCCGGTCGCCTGGTCCCTGTTCGCGCTGGCCCTCGGCGTCCTGGTCGGCCAACTCGTCCGCCGCACCCTCCCCGCGATGTTCGCCACCGGTGCCCTCGTCGCCACCGCCCACGGCCTGGTCGTCTGGGCCCGCCCGCTCTTCTACCCGGTCGTGGAACAGGTGGCCCCCGTGGGCACCGCCCAGCCCACCAACGCCTGGCTCATCGACCAGGGCGTCATCTTCCCCGACGGCACCCGCGTCACCACCGACTCCTGCGCCCTCAACACCACCTGCAACACGGCCAGCGCCTCCTGGCTCCGCTTCCACCCGGCCGCCCACCTCACCCCCATCCAACTCGTCGAAGCCGGCATCCTCCTGGCCCTTGCCGCGGCCCTCCTGATCGCCGTCTTCCGCCGCATCCGCGCCTGACGCGACGGTTGTCCGCGGCGTCGAAAACCGCCGCCGACAGTTCCTATTCCTCGTCAATCCCCCGGCACCGCCGGGGGATTTTCCGTGTCCGAAACCGCCTGGTCGGGCGGCACTTCAGGTGTTCGATGGCAGGAAATGCGTTCGCTTTCCTGTGCCGTTGAAATGGCCATCCGAATTTCCGCCGAGTGAAAGTCGGCCATCGGTCGGCGGGAATTCGGCCACTCTGGCCCGACCGGCTTCCGGTCCCCGAGGCCGCCCCCATGCTGGAACGTTCGTCACCGACTGAAGGGAGAATGGTGAGCGTTCCACGACGACATGCGGGTGACCCCGATGTCATCGGTCAGACCGCCGCGCTGGTCGGATTCCTGCGCGAGGTCGTGCAGAGCAGCCATCAGCGGCTCCGGGACACGCGTTCCTGGGGGCCGCTCTGGCTGGCCGACCTGCCGGCGAAGGTGCCCAGGCCGTCCGGGGACGACGACCGTCCGTTGTTGGTCCTGGACCACGTTCCGCAGGCCGCTGCGCCGGAACTGCCGCCGGTGCTGGAGGGGTGGGTCGACGAGCGGCTGTGCCAGGACGCCGATGCCGAGGACCCGCCGCTCGCGGAGGAGGGTCCGTACCGGACCGGGGAGCCGGCGGCGGGCGGAGCCGGCGGGTGGCAGGGCGACGAGGCGGTCGTCGTGCGGAAGGAGGCCGCGGAGGTCCTGCGGGCGTACGGGCCGTGGCTCGCGCGCTGGCGGATCTGGGCCGAGCGGGAGCGGTCCGAGCGGTCGCAGCGTCAGCTCTACGAGAAGGTCTACCACTGGCACCAGCAGTTGGCGCGGCAGGACGACCAGCAGGAACTCGTGCTCGCCGCAGGCCTGTTGAGCTGGCGGGAACCGAACGGCGGGGTGATCCACCGGCACGTGCTCTCGCGGCGGGTGGAGACCCACGTCGATCGGCGGACCGCGCAGATCACCGTACGCCTCACGGAGAGCGGAGCGGTCCGGCTGGAGGACCGGGACTTCCTGGACGCGGACGACGGCTGGGTGCCGGAGCGTGCGGCGGCGTTCAACGAGGAGCTCTCCGCGCTGCCCTTCCACCTGTTGAGCGAGGAGGCGCTGGAGTGCCTCTCGCAGTGGCTGGACCTGGTCCTGCCCAGGCCGGTGGCGTTCAGCACCAACTGGCGTCCGCCGGCGGGACCGGATGAGGGCGCCAGGCTGACCTTCGCGCCCGCCCTGCTGAAGCGGCCCAGGGACCGCAACGAGGTGTTGAGGTTCTACGACCGCATCGCGGAGAGCGTGGTGACCGAACGCCGGGCCCCGCTCGGGCTGGCGCAGTTGGTGATGTCGCTGAACCCCGAGGACCGGCAGAACTGGGGCGGCCGGCAGGCGCCGGCGCTCTTCGGCGACGAGCCGCTGTTCCCCGGCAAGACCAATGCCCAGCAGCGTTCCGTACTCCAGCGGCTGCAGCGGGACACCGGCGTGGTGGTGCAGGGCCCGCCCGGCACCGGAAAGACGCACACCATCGCCAACCTGGTGTCCGCGCTCCTGGCCCAGGGCCAGCGGGTGCTCGTGACCAGCGCCAAGGACCAGCCGCTGACCGTGCTCCGGGACAAACTCCCGGCGGCTGTCAGGGACTTGTGCGTGTTGCTGCTCAGTACCACCAGCCAGGACGGTGCCAGCGAACTGGAACGCACCATCAACGCGCTGAGCGATCGGGTGGCGGCGGGCGACACCGACCAGCTGCGGGACGAGATCCAGCGGCTGACCCAGCGCCGGTACGAGGTTCGCAGCCGGATCAAGCTGCTGACCGAGCAGGTGGTCTCGCTGCGGGAGGCGGAGGTCTACCAGCACCCGGAGGTCGCACCGGGCTACTCGGGGACGCTCGCCGCGATCGTGCGGAAGGTGCAGGACGAGGCGGTGCGGCTGGGCTGGATCGGCAGGCTGCCGAACCGGGCGCCGGAGGCACCGCCGCTCTCGCCCGTCCAGGCGGAGGAGCTGCTCGCGCTGCTGCGGGACGGCGCCGGGCAGTGGACGGAGTCCGGGGTGTTCCCGGCGGCGGAGACGCTGCCGACCTCCGGCCAGGTCGCGGCGGCCCTCGCGGTGAGCCAGTTGAGCGTCAACGGTCTCTCACCGGCGGCGATCGAGGTGCGCAACGTCCTGGCCGCCCTGGAGACCTCCACCACGGACCGGCTGACCGAGCTGCTGGGCTCCGGCCGAAACCGACTGCACCGTCTGGGTGTTCACCGGGAGGCCGCGCGCTGGGGCGACGAGGGTTGGGTGGAGCGCGCGCTGACGGACCGGCTGGCCCGGCGCCACCCCGATCTCTGGCGGCGTGTCGCCGACGTCGCGCGCGTGCTCCCCGAGGTGGCCGAGGGCCTCGACCGGGTCGGTCTGCGCACGGTGGTCCTCCCGGACCTCCTGGTCCCCGAGCGCGCCCGCCGGATGGCGGCCACGATCCCGGCCCTGATGGAGCAGCTGTCGGCGGGCCGCAGGCTGCGGACCCGGTTCGCGTTCAGGGCGCAGCGGGAGGCCGAGGAACTCCTCGGCAGTTGCACGGTGGACGGCAAGGTGCCGGCCTCCGCCGACGATCTCGGCGCCGTGCTGGCCCATCTGCACGCGCACGCGGCCCTCGCCGCGGTGGCGGCCCGCTGGGAGCAGGTGGGTGCGGCAGTGCCGGAAGCGCCGCTGGAGGTGCGACTGGCCTCGCTGTCCGAGCGCTACCGACACCTCGCGGAGGTCGATGAATTCGGCCGGATCCGTGAGCAGGTCGACGAACTCCTGGTCCACCACGGGGTCTACCTCGACCTGACCCGGCCGCAGGCGTGGCAGGACTTCGCCGAGGCCGTCGCGGCCC
Source organism: Kitasatospora sp. NPDC057518 (assembly GCF_042802075.1). NCBI lineage: Bacteria > Bacillati > Actinomycetota > Actinomycetes > Kitasatosporales > Streptomycetaceae > Kitasatospora > Kitasatospora sp. NPDC057518. Next base: position 19,518 of record NZ_JBHVEU010000026.1, on the reverse strand, counting down.
TGGCCGGCCGGCAGCGCGCGGAGGAGGCCGCGGAGCGGCTCGGCCGATGGGACCGGCTCCTGCGCGGCGGGGAGGACGGCGTGGCCGCGCCGGTCGAGGCGCTCGCCATGGCGCAGGCCCTGCGCGACCGCGACGTCGACCGGTACACCAAGGAGCTCGAAGCGCTCGCGGCAGCGCAGCAACGGGACCAACGGCGGCGTCGCTGCGTGGAGTTGCTCGACGGACTGCGCAGCGCGTCGCCCGCGCTCGCCGGCAGGCTCGAAGCGGAGGCCGAGGACCCGGCCTGGGACGAGCGGCTCGCCCGGCTCCGGGACGCCTGGGCCTGGGCGAAGGCGTCCGAGTTCATCGACGACGAACGCGCGCCCGGCCGGGAACAGCGCCTCGACGGTGAACTCACCGAGCACGAGGCGAAGTTGGAGGAGCTCACGGGAGACCTGGCCGCCGCACACGGCCGGCTGCACTGCCTGGTGCGGATGACCCAGGAGCAGCGCTCGGCACTCCAGGCCTACCGCACGCACATGGCGTCGTACGGCAAGGGCAAGGGCAAGAGCGCCTCCCACTTCAAGGCGGCCGCCCACAGCGCGATGCAGGTCGCCCAGGGAGCGGTGCCGGCCTGGGTGATGCCCATCGCGCGGGTGGCGGAGATGATCAAGCCCAGGCAGGACGCCTTCGACGTGGTGATCGTCGACGAGGCCAGTCAGGCCGGCATGGACGCGCTGTTCCTGCTCTGGCTCGCGCCGAGGATCATCGTGGTCGGCGACGACAAGCAGTGCACGCCACCGGTCACCGGGCTGGGCCGCACCCAGCAGATCCAGGACCGGCTGTCCGCGCACCTGCCGGAAGTCCCCGCCCACCTGCGCCAGTTGTACATGCCGCACTCCAACCTGTACCAGCTGCTGTCGACGTTCTTCCCGTCCACCATCCGCCTGCAGGAGCACTTCCGCTGCATGCCCGAGATCATCGGCTGGTCCTCGGAGACCTTCTACACCCCGCCGGGCCTCATCCCGCTGCGGCAGTACGGCGGTGAGCGGCTCGACCCGCTGCTGACGCACTACGTCGAGGGCGGGGTCACCGAGGGACGCGACGGACGGATCCGCAACCCGAAGGAAGCGGAGGCGATCGTGGACTGCCTCGCCGAGCTGGCCGCGGACCCGGCGTACGAGCACAAGACCATGGGCGTGATCGTGCTCCAGGGCTTCGGCCAGGTCAAACTGCTGGAGCAGCTGATCGAACAGCGCCTGCCGGCCCCGGTCCGGGAGCGCCACCGCATCCGGGTGGGAACCCCGGCCCAGTTCCAGGGCGACGAGCGGCACGTCATCCTGCTGTCGATGGTGGTCGACCGGGTGCGGAAGATCGCCGGCGGCATGCGCAGCGAGCAGCAGGCCTACAACGTGGCGGCCAGCCGCGCCCAGGACCAGATGCGGCTCTTCTACTCGGTGCCGCCGGACCAGCTCAAACCCGGGGACCTGCGGCTCAACCTCCTGGGCTACATGCAGAATCCGCCGGCCGCACTGGCGGAGGCGGCCGACCTCGGCGCCGTGCTGCCCGACGTCCGGCGCCCGCCCTTCGACTCCCTCTTCGAACAGCAGGTCTACCTGCGGCTCAAGGAGCGCGGCTACCACGTGGTGCCCCAGTACCCGGCGGGCAGCAAGCGCATCGACCTGGTGGTGATCGGCGCGCGCGGCCGCCTGGGCGTGGAGTGCGACGGCGACTACTACCACTCGACCCTCGACCAGATCCGGCACGACCAGCAGCGCGACCGTGAACTCCAGCGGGTCGGCTGGCGGTTCTGGCGCATCCGGGAGAGCGAGTTCAGGTTCGACCCGGACGAGGCCCTGGCGGGCCTGTGGGAGGAACTCGACCGGCAGGGCATCCGCCCGGCGAACTACTCCCGGCCCTCCCCGCCGCCGGGAGACACGCGGCCGTGGACGCCACTGGAACTGCCGGAGGGCGACGAACTGCCCGACGAAGGCGCGGAGAACCACGAGCCGCCGGGGCAACAGGGCCCCGACGACGGGGACGGTGCCGAATCCGCCCCCGCCCCTGACACCGATTCGACCGGAGGAACGGCATGACCCAGACGCACAGCCGGCAGGACGACCGCACGCTGGACGAGAACACCCTGGAGGAACTCGCCCGCGTCGTCGCGGGCGACGACGACCTCCTCTACCGCCGCGGCTTCGAGATCGCGGCCTTCCTCAAGCGGGCCGGCTGGCAGGAGGTGCCCGAGTACGACGGCCAGTACCGCAGGGAGTGGGCCGCCGAACTGCTGATGGCCCGGCGCGACCAGCCCGGGGAGATCGAGAAGGTGCTGCTCAGGCTGGCCGATCCGCGTGAGTACCTCGAGGAGCCCGGCCTGCTCACCGAGGTCGTGACGGCGGTCAACACCTTCCTCATCCACGAGGGGTACCGGCTGGAGAACCCCGGCGGCAGCCCCAGGCTGGTGTCGTGCGACCCGGCACTGGCGCACCCGACGCACTACGGCTCCGCCGAGCTGAAGGTCGTCATGGCGGACCTCATCGCCGACGGGGCCATGGCGGAACTGCTCCAGTGGCGTCTGGACGAGGCCCGCACCTGCTACGCCAACGGCGCCCACGTCGCGGCGATCATCATGCTCGGCTCGTTGATGGAGGGCGTGCTGCTCCAGACCGTCGTGGAACGGGACCCGTCTCTCCTGGGCAGGGACTCCGAGGACAGCATCAACCTGGACAGGTTGATCAAGGCGTGTCACCGAGTCGGGTGGCTCGGCCCGGATGCCGAGAAGTTCAGCCACGAGCTGCGCAGGTACCGGAACTTCGTGCACCCCAAGGCCGAGGCCCGGCAGAGCCACCGGCCGGACCGCGACACCCTGGCCATCTGCTGGCAGGTGGTCAACGCGGCCCTGAACGACCTCGCCGACACGCACCCCGGCCGTGCCCGGTAGCAGTGCCGGCGCAGGGCACACGCGTCGCGGTCGGAGTGGTCCGAGGAGTCGTGGGACTTCAGGAAGCGGCGGCGGCCGGTCTCGCTGAAGCAGGACGGGGCGGTCGCGGCGATTCGGGTTCCGCGGTGACGCCCGAGCCGTAGGTGCGGGGGCCGGCGGCTTCGGTGGAGGGGGTTGGTGTCCACCGGGGCCGCCGGTCGGTTGTGGGCCAGGACGGCGGGGAGTGGTGGGTGGGATCATGGTGCCGTCCTGGGTGTGCGGAGTGAGGCGGGGGTCGGGTGGTGGGGGAGCGGCGGCGGGCCGGGGAGGTCCTGGCCGAGGCGGAGGGGTTGCGGGCGGCGGCCGGGGCGGTGGTGGCGGACCACCGGGGTGCCGTGGAGCAGGTGCGGGTGGCGTACGTCGGGGTGCGGGACCGGCTGGTGCGGGAGGAGTTGGGGGCCATCCCGGTGGCGCGGCTCCGGGACGTGACGGAGGGGCGGCTGCGGGTCGGGGCGCTGGAGGCGGCCGGGCTGGGGACGGTGCGGCAGGTGGTGGAGGCCTCCGGCTGCACGCTGCGGCTGATCCCGGGGGTCGGGGCGCAGACGGCGGCGCAGGCGCTGGCCGCGGCCGGGCAGATCGCCCGGGCGGTCGAGCAGACGGTGGCGGTGCGGCTGGACGTCGAGCGGCAGGACGCGATGAGCTCCGCGCTGGTCGTGGCGCTCCAGCGGCTGGTGGCCGCGGGGCCGGAGGCGCGGCGGGCCCGGGAGACCGCGGAGCGGGTCCTGGCCGAGGTCGAGCCGCTGGTGGCGGCCGCGGGGCCGGCCCGGGGGGTGCTGCGCGGGCTGTTCGCCGGGCGGGAGCGGCGGGCGCAGGCGCAGGCGGCGGTCGAGTCCCTGGCGGAGGCGCTGGTCGGGTTCGCGGCGCGGGAGGTCCCGGTGCTGTTCGCCCAGGCCTCGGTCGACCTGCTGCGTCCGCCGCTCGACCCGGTCGAGGCGTGGACGGACTTCGAGCTCCGTTCGGCCGACTACTACGGCGTGCTCGGCGGGATCGTCGAGGAGGCCGGGGTCGAACTCGCCGCCGCCGAGGGGTTCCTGCCGGAGGACCTGTCGGACCGGGTGCGGGCCGAGCCGCTGGACGACGCCCACTGCCGGGTCTCGCTGCGCGGCTACCAGGCGTTCGGGGCGCGGTTCGCGCTCGCCCAGCGGCGGGTGATCATCGGGGACGAGATGGGCCTCGGCAAGACGGTGCAGGCGATCGCCGTGCTGGCGCACCTGCGGGCCCGGGGGAGCACCCACTTCCTGGTGGTCTGCCCGGCCAGCGTCCTGATCAACTGGATCCGGGAGGTCGAGTCGCGCAGCACCCTGCGGGCGTTCCGGGTGCACGGACCGGAGCGGGAGGCGGCGCTCGCCGAGTGGCTCCGGGACGGCGGGGTCGCGGTGGTGACCTTCGACGGGCTGCGCCGCCTGGAGGCGTCGGAGGTGGCGGAGTCGGCCGCGGTCGGGATGGTCGTGGTGGACGAGGCGCACTTCGTCAAGAACCGTGCCGCGCAGCGCTCCCGGGCGGTGGCCGCCTGGGCGGAGCGGGTGGAACGGGTGCTGTTCCTCACCGGGACGCCGATGGAGAACCGGGTGGAGGAGTTCCGCACCCTGGTGGAGTACCTCCAGCCCGCGCTGGTGCCGCTGGTCCGGCAGGGTTCGGCGGCCGCCGGGCCGGCGGCCTTCCGCAAGGCCGTCGCCCCGGCCTACCTGCGCCGCAACCAGCAGGACGTGCTCACCGAGCTGCCCGAGGTGGTGCACGTGGACGAGTGGGAGGAGTTCTCGCCCGCCGACCTCGCCGCCTACCGGTCGGCCGTCGCGGCGGGCAACTTCCCGGCGATGCGCAGGGCCGGTTACGCGGACCCGGTGGAGTCGGCCAAGCTGAAGCGGCTGCTGGAGATCGTCCGGGAGGCGGCGGACGGCGGGCTGAAGGTGGTGGTCTTCTCGTTCTTCCGGGACGTCCTGGCAGCCGTCCAAACCGCCCTGGACCAGCGGGCGTTCGGGCCGATCGACGGCTCGCTGGAGTCGGCGCGGCGGCAGGACGTGGTGGACGGCTTCAGCGCCGCGCCCGGGCACGCGGTGCTGCTCTGCCAGATCCAGGCCGGGGGCGTGGGCCTGAACATCCAGGCGGCCTCGGTGGTGATCCTGTGCGAGCCTCAGGTCAAACCGACCCTGGAGGAACAGGCGGTGGCCCGCGCGCGCCGGATGGGGCAGGTCCGCCGGGTACGGGTGCACCGGCTGCTCGCCGCGGACAGCGTCGACCAGCGGGTGCTGGACCTGCTGCGGGCGAAGGGCCGGCTGTTCGACGAGTACGCGCGGCGCAGCGAGGTGGCGGAGTCGACGCCGGAGGCGGTGGACGTGTCGGAGCAGTCGCTGGCGGCGCTGATCGTCGAGGAGGAGCAGCTGCGGCTGGCGGCCGCCGAGGGCTGAACGCGTCAATCGGCGAGCGTGCGCAGGTAGGTGAGGACGGCACGGACCCGGCGGTGGCCGGTGTCGGGGGTGGGCATGCCGAGCTTGCCGAAGATGCTGCCGATGTGCTTGTTCACCGAGCTCTCGGCGAGGAAGAGGAGCCGGGCGATGGTCGGGTTGTTGTGGCCCTCGGCCATCAGGGCGAGCACCTCGCGCTCGCGCGGGGTGAGGGCGGCCAGCGGGTCGGGGCCGGTGCGGTGGGCCATCAGCTGGGAGATGACCTCCGGGTCCATCGCGGTGCCGCCCTCGGCGACCCGCCGCAGCGCCTGGAGGAACTCCTCGGCGCGGCCGACCCGGTCCTTGAGGAGGTAGCCGACGCCGGTGGCGCTGTCGGCGAGCAGCTCGGCGGCGTAGGCGCGTTCGACGTACTGGGAGAGGATCAGGACGGGCAGCGCGGGCAGTCGGCGGCGGGCCTCGACGGCGGCGCGCAGGCCCTCGTCGCGGAAGTCCGGGGGCAGCCGGACGTCGACCACGGCGACGTCGGGGCGGTGGTCGAGCAGGGCGGGCAGCAGGTCGTCGCCGTGCTCGACGGTCGCGCACACCTCGTGTCCCTCGCTGTGCAGCAGCAGGACCAGGCCCTCGCGGAGCAGGGCGTTGTCCTCGGCGATCAGGATCCGCACGGGATCTCCACTTCCAGGATGGTCGGGCCCCCGGGCGGGCTGGACAGGCGGGTGGTGCCGTCGAACGCGGCGGCCCGGCGGCGCAGTCCGGGCAGCCCGCTTCCGGCGCCCTCGACGGCGCCGCCCCGGCCGTCGTCCTCGACCCGGACGGCGATGGCGGCAGTGGTGATCCGCAGCCGGACCAGGGCGCCGCGGGCGCCGCTGTGCCGGGCGATGTTGGCGAGCGCCTCGGAGACCACGAAGTAGGCCGCGGCCTCGGCGGCGGCCGGTGCGCGCGGCGGCGGGTCGGCGGACTGATCGGCGGAACGGCCTGCGGATGCCTCGGAGTTGTGCAGCTCGACCCGGGTCGGCACGGCGCAGCGGGCGGCGAGCGACCGTACGGCCTCGGCCAGGCCGCGGTCGGCGAGCAGCGGCGGGTGGATGCCGCGTACCAGGGTGCGCAGCGACTCCAGGGCCTGTTCGGCGACGAGTTGGGTGGAGTCCACCAACGCGGCGGCCTGCTCGGGGCGTTGGTCGAGCGCGCGGCGGATCATGCCGAGCCGGAGCGAGACGGCCACCAGGTTGGCCTGGGCGCCGTCGTGCAAGTCCCGTTCGATCCGGCGCAGTTCGGCGGCGTGGGCGTCCAGTGCCTCGGACCGGCTGGTGGTCAGCTCCCGGACGCGGTGGGCGAGCGACACGCGGGGCCGGGCGACCAGCAGCCGGCCGGAGGCCCGGGCGTGCAGGTCGGCGAGCGGTGGCAGTGCGACCAGGGTGACGGCGGCGTAGCCGACACCGCCCAACGTGGCAGCGGCGGCCATCGGCCAGGAGTCGACGGTCAGCAGGATGATCTTCCCGCGCTCGTCCGGCAGCAGCTGCCACCACACCGGCGCCGTCAGCCAGTTGAAGGCGTGGCTGCACAGGGTGAGGGCGCCGGCGCACAGGGCCGTCCCGGCCGTGCCGTGGGCGAGCAGCCAGAGCAGGTCCTTGCCGACGGCCGGGTCGCGTAGGGACAGCCGGTCGCCGTACGGCGTGCGCAGCCGCTCGCCGCCGAGCCGGGCGCCGACCCGGCGTCGGTGGAAGTCGGCGGAGCGGCGCAGCAGGCGCAGGGCCGGCGGGAGGAGCGGCAGGCCCACGCCGACCAGGCAGAGGGCGAGGACGACGAGCAGCAGGCAGAGCCCGACCAGCGCGGCCAGACCGGTGCCGAGGCAGAGCAGGAGGTAGCGGGCGGCGGCGGGGAAGCGGCGAGCCGCGGACCGGGCGAAGGCGCGCGGGCCCGGGCGGCCCGGGCGGACGGTCGGCCGGGCCGTGGACCCGTCAATCCTGGTCGTCCGCACGACTGTTCAGTGCCTCCGAGCCCCGAGCCGACTTTTCGATCACCCTAGCACCGGCCCCGGGACCGGCCTGGAATCGCTCCGCAGGCCGCCCCGAGGGCGAAGGCCCTTCCGCCGCCGCGCGGGGCGCCTCCACAATGGGCGGATCGATCGCGGAAGTGGGGGACCGGGATGGAGTGGCTGCTGGGGATCGGTGGAGCCCTGCTGCTCGGCGTGGTGACCAATCTGGTGTACGACTTCGCCAAGTTCGGCGGGTCCCGGCTCGGCTCCCGGGTGCCGGTGCCGCGGGTCCGGCGGGCGAGCCTGACGGCGGCGGCCCGGGCGCACGACGTGCGGGCGGACGGGCTGGCTCCGCTGATCACCTGGTCCGCGGCCCGGCCGCTGGTGCCGGGCACGCTGGTGACGGCGCACCGCGGGCGGGTGGAGCGCCCGCACGCGCTGGACGCGGCCGGGTGGGCCGAGGACGTGGCGCGCCAGCGGGCGGCCGGTGCGGCGGGCCGGACGGCGTACATCTCGCGGCTGACGGTCGATCACGGCGAACACGGCGGCGCGCGGGTCTGCGAGGTGGACATCGCCGAGAGCGACTACGCGGAGTGCATGGCCACCACCCGGCTGGGCCGGGAGGATCCGGCGGCGGCCCGGCTGCTGCGCGCGGCCCTGGACGAGGGACTGACGAGCTTCGTGGCCGTCGCCCCGCCCACGATGGTCAGCGCCTGCGTCGCGGTGCGGGACCGGCTGGGCCTGCTGCTGCTCCGCCGCTCGCTGGCGGTCAACACCTTCCCGGCGCAGTGGACGGTCGGGATCAACGAGACGATGAAGTACCGCGACGAGCCCGGCGCCGCCGAGGACTTCTACGGGCTGGTCCGGCGGGCGCTGGAGGAGGAGCTGGGGCTGCTGCCGGACGACGTCGGGCCGGCCGTGATCACCTGGCTGGGCTGGAGCGAGCCGGCCTCCTGCTACACGCTGGTGGCCACCGTCCGGTCCCGGCTCGACGCGGCCGGGATCGACCGCCGCCGCGAGGCCTGCCACAGCACCTTCGAGCACGACATGGCCGTCTGGGTGCCCTTCACCCGCCGTACGGTCTCCGAGTTGGTCGAGGGCGGCACCTGCCCGGACGGCTCGCGGCGCTGGTCGTACCTCGCGCCGCTGGTCGCCTGGGAGGCCTGGCGGGCGGCGCAGCAGGAGCGGGCGTAGGCCGGAACGGGCATTCCCGAGAACGCCCGTTCCCGAGAACGGGCATTCCCGGGAACGGGCGTTCCGCATGCGGAACGAGCGTTCTCGGGGCGGCCGCGGTCAGCCGACGGCGGCCCGCCAGTCCGCCGGACCGCTCGCCGGGAGGTGCCCGGGCAGGCCCGGCGTCCAGCGCTTCGAGCCGTCCGGCAGGACGGCCAGGGCCTCGATGCCGGGTCGGCGGGCGGCCCAGGCGAGGGCGCGGTCCGGGCCCATGGCGAAGGCGGCGGTGGCCCAGGCGTCGGTGCGGGCGATGCCGGTGCCCGGGGCGCCGACCAGGGTGAGCGAGGCCAGGCCGCGGGCCGGGCGGCCGGTGTGCGGGTCGAGGATGTGCGCGCCGCGCTCGGCGGTGCCGGAGGTGGCCACGGCGAGGTCGTCACCGGCGAGGACGGCGGCCAGCAGCCCCGGCTGCCGGGGGTCGGCGATGCCGATCCGCCACGGGCCGCCGGCGGTCTGCACGTCCCCGCCGCCGCTGACGCAGTACTGCCGGGCGCCGGAGGAGCGCAGCAGGCCGGCCGCCTGCTCGACCGCCCACCCCTTGACCCAGCCGCTCGGGTCCAGCCGCCCGCCCGGCCGCTCGCTGAAGTGGCCGTCCGTCTCGGCGGCCACGTCGCGGCAGGCAGTCAGCACGGCGCGGACCTCCGGATCGCAGTCGTCCAGGGCGAGTTCGCCCCGGTCGAGGCGGCTGATGTCGCTGTCCGGCCGGTAGGTGGAGAACACCGCGTCGATCCGGTGCAGCCGTTCGGCGATCCGTTCCAGCGCGGCGGCGGTGCCGGGGCCGGGGTCGCGGACGGCGATCGAGAAGACGGTGCCCATCACGGGCTCGGCGTGGCGCAGCACGGGGCGCCTCAGCCCTTGGCCCGGTCGAGGGCGCTCTGCAGGGAGCGGACGTAGCCGTCGCTGGTGTACGTCGCGCCGCTGACCACGTCGATGGCGGCGCTCTGCGCGGATATCGCCTCCTGGTTGAGCACGGGCAGCGCGGAGCTGTTGATCTCGCGGTCGCGGCGCTCGGAGTTCGGGTACTTGACCACGTCGACGGCGGTGATCCGGCTGCCGGCCAGGGTGACCTGCACCTGGACCGGCCCGTACCGGGTGTTGACGGTGTCGCCGCTGACCTTCCGGGTGGCGCCCGTGCCCGTGGCGGAGACGGAGGCCGAGGGCGCGGGGGAGCCGGGGGCGTTCGACGGCTGCGAAACGTCGGAACCGGAACCGGAACCGGTACCCGCCCCCGAGCCGATCACCGGGGCGGGCCCGGCCGCCTCGTGCGGCTTGAGGGACAGCAGCAGCACCACCCCGGCCGCGGTGGCGGCGCTGGTGACGACGGCTCGGCGCATGGAAATCAACGCTCCTCAGGTGCTTGGCGAGCCGAACGGGCTCAGCGGGCGGCCGGGCTCGGCGAACGAACGGGCTCAGCGGGCGGAAGGACTCGGCGGGCGAACGGACTCCGCGAGCGGACGGGCTCAGAACGAAAAGCTCTCGTGGTGGATGCGCCCCCGCCGCACCCCCGCGGCCCGCAGCGCGCGCACGGCCTCCTCGGCCATCGCCTCCGGGCCGCACAGGTAGACCTCGTGCTCGGCGAGGTCCGGGACCAGCCGGGCCAGCGCGGCCCCGAGGTCGCCGACCTGCTCGCGCGAGCCGAGCAGCTCGTGCACCGCCGCACCGCGCCGCCGGGCGACATCGTCCAGTTCCGCCCGGAACAGCACGTCCTGCGGCCGCCGGGCCCGCTGGACCAGGGTCAGCTCGCCCGGCAGCGTCTCGAACAGGGCGCGCAGCGGGGTGATCCCCACCCCGGCGCCGAGCAGCAGCACCCGGCGCTGCCGCAGCCGCCGCCCGGTGAACGCCCCGTACGGGCCCTCGGCGCGCACCCTGGTCCCCGGGCGCAGGGCGGCCACGGCGGCACTGTGCACGCCGAGGTCCTTGACCGTGAAGCGCAGGAAGCGCGGGTGGGGCGGCGCGGACAGCGAGTACGGGTTGGCGGCCCAGCGCAGCCCGGGGGCCTGGAACTGGAGCCGGAAGAACTGGCCCGGCTCGGCGCGGAGTCCGTCCAGCCGCCGCCCGGTCAGGAAGAGCGACACCACGCCGGGGCCCTCCGGCCGTACTTCGGCGACGGTCAGGCCGTGCCGCCGGTCGAGCAGCCACGGCCGCAGCAGCCGGAACCAGCCGAGCAGCGCCGCCGTCCCGAAGTAGAGCGTGTACCAGGCGGCCCGGCCGGGGCCGCCGCCCAGGTCGGCGCCGGTGGCGAGCTGGTGGGAGAAGGCCAGCGCCACCGCGAGGTAGGTCGCCAGGTGCAGGTAGTACCAGGTCTCGTACGGGAGGCGGCGTCGCGCGATCCGGGCGGAGACGGCGCCGGTGCCGAGCAGCAGCAGGGTGCCCAGGGCGGCTTTGACCATCTCGGGGTAGTGGAAGACGATCTCCACGCCCTCGCCGACCACCCCGCGCCCGTCGGTCAGCGCGTAGCCCCAGACGACCGTCAGCACGTGCACCGAGACCAGGGCCACCATCCACCGCCCGCCGAAGGCGTGCCAGCGCGCCAGCCGGTCCGCCCCGACCCCGCGCTCCACCGGCGGCAGCCGCGCCATCAGCAGGAGCAGCACCGGCGCGGCGTAGCCGGCCAGCAGTCCGGTGATCCGGCCGGCGCCGGTCAGCCAGCCGGCCGCGCCGACCACCGCCGGGGTGCCCGTCCACCACAGCGCGAGCACGCCGAGCGCGCCCACGGCGACCAGGCCGAGCGCCGCGCGCGGGTCGAGGGCGAACGGCGGTCGCGGCGCCGCCCGGTGCCTCGGGCGGTCGGGTGCCGGCCGGGGCCCGGGCCGCGACGTCGGTGCGGCGGCAGTGCTCATCGGGAACCTCCTCAGCGCCCGGCGGCGAGGACCGCCGGGCCGCCCACGATCGCAGCGCAAGCTCTGAGCCGGCTCTGAGTCGGCCGGCCGGGGAGACCCGCTGTGAAGGCGTCCGCACAGGTCAGCGGCGGTGTGATGGTCTACGAACCACTTTCCGGGGTCTCAGCGCTTTCTCATCGGGGCGGGTCAGGATGAGCACCGCGCAGCACGAGCCCGAGGGAGCCCCCATGGACGAGACCGCCGGCCGCCCGGACTGGCGGGTCCTGGTCGTCGACGACGAACCGGACCTGGTCGAGGTGGTGTGCGGGGCCGTCCGCTACGAGGGCTGGCAGGCGCGCGGCGCGACCACCGGCCTGGCCGCCGTCGAGGCCGCCGCGGCCTGGCGGCCGCACGCCGTGGTGCTGGACGTGATGCTGCCCGACCTCGACGGCCTGGAGGTGCTGCGCCGCATCCACGCCGGGCAGCCCGAGGCACGGGTGCTCTTCCTCACCGCCCGGGACGCCGTCGAGGAGCGGATCGCCGGCATCGCGGCCGGCGGCGACGACTACGTGACCAAGCCGTTCAGCCTGGCCGAGGTGGTGGTCCGGCTGCGCGGCCTGCTGCGCCGGGCCGCCCCGCCCGCCGCGCCCGGGCAGCCGCCCCCGCACGCCCTGGTGCTCGGCGACCTGGTGCTGGACGACCGGGCCCGCGAGGTCACCCGGGGCGGGGAGGCGGTCGAGCTCAGCCCCACGGAGTACGCGCTGCTCGCCCACCTGATGCGCCACTCCCGGCAGGTGCTCAGCAAGGCGCAGATCCTGGACGCCGTCTGGTCGTACGACTTCGGCGGGCAGGCGCACATCGTGGAGCTGTACATCAGCTATCTGCGCAAGAAGGTGGACGCCGGGCGCAGTCCGATGATCCACACGGTGCGCGGCGCGGGCTACCTGATCAAGGCCGCGACGTGAGCGGCGCGCAGGCCCGCGACGCGAAGCGCCTGGGGTCCCGCGTCGCCCGGCTGGTGCCCCGCACCCTGCGGGCCCGGCTGATCGCCGGACTGCTGGTGCTGCTCGTCGTCACCTGCGCCGCCGTCGGCCTCGCCACCACCGCCGCGCTGCGCCACTTCCTGGTCGACCGGCTGGACCAGCAGCTCACCGAGTCCGGCGGACGCTACGCCGCGAGCCTGGAGCACACCGCCCAGGGCGCCGGCCCCGACACCCGGGCCCAGACCCCCGGCACCCTCGGCGTACGGCTGCTCGGCGGACGGGTCACCGCCGCGGGCGTGGTCGACGGGGACGCCGACGACGTGGACAGCCCCGGCGACGAGGACGACCGGGTCGCCTTCACCCCCGAGCAGCAGCACGCGCTGGCCGCCCTGTCCGTCGACGGCCCCGCCCGCACCCTCGACCTCGGCCGGGCCCTGGGCCGCTACCGGGTCCGCGCGGTCACCGGGCGGGACGGCGACGTGCTGGTCAGCGGCCTGCCGCTGCGCCCGGCCGAGGACACCGTCGAGCGGCTGGCGACCCTGGAGCTCACCGTCTTCGCGATCTCCGTCGCCGCAGCCGGAGCTGCCGGGGCCGCCTGGGTCGGCGTCTCGCTGCGCCCGCTGCGGCGGGTGGTGGGCATGGCCGAGCGGGTCAGCGCGCTGCCGCTCGCCAGCGGCGAGGTGATGCTCGCCGAGCGCGTGCCCGACGACGACCCGCGCACCGAGGTCGGCCGGGTCGGCGCCGCGCTCAACCGGATGCTCGGGCACGTCGGCGGCGCACTCGCCCGCCGCCACGCGGTGGAGGAGCGGCTGCGCGGCTTCGCCGCCGACGCCAGCCACGAGTTGCGCACCCCGGTCGCGGCGGTCCGCGGCCACGCCGAGCTGGCGCTGCGCCACCCCGGGCCGGTGCCGCCCGAGGTGCGGCACTCGCTGGAGCGGATCGACGCCGAGGCGCTGCGGATGGGGGCGATCGTCGAGGACCTGCTGCTGCTCGCCCGGCTGGACGCCGGCCGCCCGCTGGCCGAGGAGGAGGTGGACCTGACCCGGACCGCCCTCGACGCGGTGGCCGACGCCCGTGCCGCCGGGCCGGAGCACCGCTGGCGGCTCGTCCTGCCCGAGGAGCCGGTGCTGGTGCGCGGGGACGGGCACCGGCTGAGCCAGGTGGTGGCCAACCTGCTGGCCAACGCCCGGAGCCACACCCCGCCCGGCACCGAGGTCGAGCTGCGGCTCGAACGGGCGGACGGCCAGGTCGAGTTGAGCGTCACGGACGACGGCCCGGGGATCGCGCCGGAGCTGGCCGAGCGGGTCTTCGAGCGCTTCGTCCGGGGCGACCGGGCCCGCTCCCGTGCCACCGGCTCGACCGGGCTCGGCCTGGCGATCGTCCGGGCCGTGGTCGGGGCGCACGGCGGCACGGTGACGGTGGCGAGCCGGCCCGGCCGTACGGAGTTCACCGTCCGGCTGCCGTGACGGTCGTCCTGGCAGTGGTGGGGATCGCGGTGGGTGCGGCAGCCGTCCGGAAGCGCTGCCGGTAGTCGGTCGGCGTCGTCCCGAGGCGGCGGCGGAAGGCGCGCACCAGGGTGTCGACGGTGCCGAACCCGCAGGCGGTGGCGATGCGTTCGAGCGTCGCGTCGGTGGACTCCAGCCGGTGGCGGGCCAGTTCGACCCGGGCCGACTCGACGTAGGCGCTCGGGGTGGTGCCCAGCTCGGTCTTGAAGATTCGGGTCAACTGCCGTTCGCCGACGTGGGCGTGGGCCGCGAGGTCCGGGACGGTGAGCCGTCCGGAGAGGTTGCGCAGGATGTGGTGGCGCAGCTCCTCGATCCGCCGGGTGGTCGACACGGGCTCCAGTGGGACGCTGAACTGGCTCTGGCCGCTCGGGCGTTTGAGGTACATGACGAGCTGGCGGGCGACCCGCAGGGCCAGCTCCTCGCCGAAGTCCTCGGCGACCAGGGCGAGCGACAGGTCCAGGCAGGCGCTGATGCCCGCGCCCGTCCAGACCTCGCCCTCGCGGATGAAGATCGGGTCCGGGTCGACCTCGATCTCCGGGTGCTCCTCGGCGAGTTGGCCGGCCGTGGACCAGTGGGTGGTGGCGCGCCGCCCGTCCAGCAGCCCGGCGGCGGCGAGCAGGTGCGCGCCGACGCAGACGCTCGCCACCCGGCGCGAGCGGGCGGCCAGGGTGCGGACCCGGTCGACCACCGCCGGGTCGGTGAGCGCGCGGACCCGGCGGCGCTCGTCCACCTCGACCGAGCCGGGCACCAGCAGGGTGTCGATCCGGCTCCGGGCGGCCTCGTCGAAGGTGAGGTCGGGCAGGATGCGCACGCCCGCCGAGGTGGTGACCGGCGCCGCCGTCTCGGCGGCGAGGACGACCCGGTAGCCGGTCGCGTCGTCGGTCTCCCGGCGGACCAGGGAGAACACCTCGGGCGGGCCGGTCACGTCGAGCAGGTCGACGCCCTCGAACAGCACGATGACGATCAGCCGTTGCGCAGCCGGTGCGGGCACTGCCTGCTCCCCTCGTTCCCCGGGGCGCTCTTCCCCGTCGATGTCGGAATCTGCATGTTAGGCGACATTGCCGACACGCGAGCGCCGCCCGTAGCGTTTTCGGAGCCGGCCGCACCAGGTGTGACCTGCGAGATCCCCGACTCCCGACCGTGAAGGCGGCACCCCATGCCCACGACGACCCTGCGCACCCTCAACGGCCTCGACGAGCAGCCCGCCGCGCTCGGCGACTCGACCCTGATCATGATCGACTACCAGAACACCTACGTGCGCGGCGTGATGGAACTGGAGGGCTGGCAGGAGGCGCTCGACGCCGGTGCCGACCTGCTCGCCCGGGCCCGGGACGCCGGCGCCCCCGTGATCCACGTGATCAACGACGGCGGCGAGGGCACCCCGTACGACATCCGGGCCGAGATCGGGCGGATCCACCCGAGCGTGGCCCCGGCCGAGGGCGAGCGGGTGGTGGTCAAGCAGGCCCCGGACGCCTTCGTCGGCACCGAGCTGGGCGAACTGCTCGACGTCGCCGGCCGCCGGGACGTCGTCGTCGCCGGGTTCATGACCCACATGTGCGTGGCCTTCACGACGGCCGGCGCCTTCCTGCGCGGCAACCGCCCGACCGTCGTGGCCGCCGCCTGCGCCACCCGCCCGCTGGACTCGGCGGGCACCGGGCTGACGGCCGCCCAGGTCCACCGCGCGGCGCTGGCGACGATCGGCGACCTGTACGGCGTGGTGGTGGAGTCCCCGGCCGACCTCGACTGAGGCCGGACCGGACTGGACCGTGCGCGGAGCCGAGGCCGAGGGCCGAGGGCCGTGGGCCGTGGGTCCGCCCGGATCGCCACCGATCCGCCGCCGCCTCGTTGACCAGACGGTGCACGGCGAACAGCGGTGCACGGTGCGCGGTGGCGGAGAGGGGCGGGGAACGGGCATGGCGGCGAACGGGGCGGCAGCGGTGGGCGGTCCGCCGGAGCTGGCGGAGTCGTACCGGCTCTGCGAGCGGGAGGTGGCCGCCCACCAGGCCCCGCTGCGGGCGATCAGCGACACGCTGCCGCCCGAGGTGCGGCCGTACTTCCACGCCGTCAACGGCTTCGCCTCCCGGTCCGACCGGATCGCCGACGACGCCGCTGCCGACTCCGACTCCTACGGTGACGAGGACACCCAGGGCGCCGCCGACCCCGCCGAGCGCGAGCGCCGGTTCGCCCGCTGGCGGGCCGACACCCTGGCCGACCTCGCGGCCGGCCGCAGCGACCACCCGCTGCGCCGGGCCTTCGTCGACACCGTGCGGCGCTGGGAGCTGGACCGGGCGCTGGTCGAGGAGTTCCTGGACGCCACCCGGGCCGACGGCGCCCGCCCGCCCGCCTTCGAGACCCACGCGGACCAGCGCCGCCACCTGCGGGGCGTCGCGGGGACGGTCACCGAGCTGTGGGCCCCGCTGCTGGGCGCGCGGGGCCCGCGGGCGGCGGGCGCGCTGTCCGCGCTGGGGGAGGCCTGCCAGCTGGCGGACATCCTGGAGGACCTCCCGCTCGACCTCGCGGCCGGCCGCTGCTACCTGCCGCGGGACGACCTGCGCCGACTCGGCCTGACCGTCGCCGACTTCGGCCGGGACAAGAGGCAGGACGACCGCCGACCCGACCGCCGCACCGCCCTGGACGAGCTGGTCGAGAGCCAGCAGAGGCACCTGCACCGCCTGCTGGAGCAGGCCCTGCCCGCCACCTGGCTCGCCGCCCCCGGCTGCCGTCCGTTCCTGCACACCCTGCTGCTCGGCGCCCAGCTCCAGTACGACGAAGTGACCCTGCTGCGCTCACGCGTCCTGACCGAGGGCCTCACCCCGCTGAGCTCCGACGGCACCACGCCCCACCGCCGCGCCCGGCCCGCGCCTCCCGAGGGCGCGCCCGCCCACGTCGCCGTGATCATGGACGGTAACCGCCGCTGGGCCGAGGCCCGTCGGCTGCCCGCGCAGCACGGCCACCGGGCCGGGCAGCGGGCCGCGCTGCGCCTGGTCAACGCGGCGCTGCGGCTGGGCATCCGCCACCTGAGCCTGTACGCCTTCTCCACCGAGAACTGGGACCGCCCGCCCGAGGAACTGACCGCGCTGTTCGACTCGCTGGCCGACGGCCTCACCCGCAGCGCGGAGGGCCTGCATGCGCTCGGCGTACGGATCCGCTGGTGCGGCCGGCGGGACCGGGTGGACGAGTCGCTCGCCTCCTCCATCGCGCTGGTGGAGAGCCTGACGTCGAACAACGGCACGCTGACCCTGACGGTCTGCGTGGACTACGGCGGACGGGAGGAACTGGCCGCCGCGGCACGGAGCCTGGCCGCCGAGGCGGTGGCGGGCCGGATCAGCCCGGAGGCGATCGGCCCGGTCGACCTCGCCCGGCACCTGTACGTCCCGGACCTCCCGGACGTGGACCTGCTGATCCGCACCTCCGGGGAGCAGCGGATCAGCAACTTCCTGCCCTGGCAGCTCGCCTACGCCGAGCTGCTGTTCGACCCCACGCCGTGGCCGGACTACGACCTGGCCCGGCTGCGCGGGGCGGTCCGGGCGTACGCGGTGCGCGAGCGGCGCTTCGGCGGCGGCGTGCCCGCCCAGTCCCGGACGCCCCGCCGCGACCGGCCCGCTACGCCTTCTGCTCCTGCGTGGCCGGAGGAGGGGTGTACGTCCCCTGGGCCGTGACGTAGGCGAGCACCGTGTCCACGGTGACCGGGTGCGCGCCGAAGTTGGCGGTGTACGCATCCACCGCCTCCTGGGTGGGGCGCAGCGGCACCCCGCTGAGCCGGACCTTCATCGGCTTCCCGGCCGGCACCGGATCGGCCGTCAGCTTGCCCTCGGTGAGGCCGCAGCGGAAGGCCGAGCGGTGCCCCATCTCCGCCCCGCTGACCTCGCACCGGCCCGAGCCCAGGCCGTCCTTGATCGCGCCGGACAGGTTGACCACCCGGTAGTCGCCCTTGGAGGTGCGGACGGAGACCCCGCCGTCCAGCGCCCCGTCGCCGTGCGCCTTCGGCGGGTTGGCGAGGGACGGGTCACCCACGGCGGAGCGGATCGGCAGGTGCACCGCCGGACCCCGTTGGTCCAGCACCATGCGCGCCGGGGCGACGACGTCCACCATCGCGTGGAAGCGGTCCAGCTGGGCCTGTGCCTCCGGGGTCCAGCGCACCTCCACCCAGCCGTCGGAGAGCGTGCCCAGACTCCCGGTGCGGTCGGTGCCGCCGTCAACGGCACCGGCCGCCGTCCCGGTGAGCCACCCCAGTAGCGGGGCGCCCAGCGCCGCGCCCAGCAGCGAACGCCGCGTCGTGCCCATCGTCCCGAACCGTCCTTCCCTGGCCGCCCGGTACGGCCCCGGAAGCGATCATCCGTCCACCGACCGTCTCCGGGGCCGAGGCGGGGGACGAAACCACTCGTGCGGGGGGAGCGGGGAGCGGGCCGGGGTGGTTCGTCCGGGCGCGGAAGCCCCCCGGGACGGCCGCCCGCCGGGTGCCCGCCGGGTGTCCGGTCCGGCTCTCGGGCCTCCCGCCCGAGAGCCCTGAATCCGGGCCGGCCGACAGCCCGATGCTCGCCGGACGGCGGCCCGCCCGGCAATGGATTCGGTTCTCGCCGAACGGTCTTGCGGCGGTGCCGCATCCGGGCGACGATCGCGACCGTGCTGCGAATCTTCTTCGGTACGGACGACCTGGAGCGGCTCCGGGTGGCGGAGCGCCCCGACATGTCGATGGAGCTCTCCCTGAGCGTGCACGCCCTGGTCAGCGGGGTGCGCGACCCGCGCTTCCAGGCCTGGCGCGAGCAGCTGCGGGCCTCCTGGAACCCGCGCACCGCGCTGCTCTTCGACCTCTACACCCCCACGGCGATCCCGGAGTTCCTCGCGGTGCGGCGCGACCCGGGCGCCACCGAGAGCGCCACCGCCCAGGCGCCCGAGGCGCCGCTGCGCGACCACCTGCGCTCGGTCGGCGGGGAGCGGCAGTTGAGCGCCTTCGCCCGGGGCGTCGCGGCCGGCGACCGCCGGGCCCGCAGGCTGCTGGGCAACGTCACCGCCGACTACCAGACCCGGGCGATCGACCCGTACCGGCGGCAGATCGAGACCATCGTCACCACCGAGCACGGGCGCCGGCGCCGGATCGCCGAGCCGGACCGGGTGCTCGGCTCGCTGCACCCGACGGTGTCCTGGCGCCGCCCGGTGCTGAGCTTCCCGCTGGCCGGCGGATGCCGGCACGACGTGCGCCTGGACGGCCGGGGGCTGCTGCTCCAGCCGTGCGTGTTCGGCCCCCGCCGGCCCGTCATCGCCCGTTTCGAGGACCCGGCCCAGCAGCCGGTGCTCCTCTACCCCGCCCGGATCGGTGGTCCCTTGCGCGCCGAGCCCGAGCCGACCCCCAGTCGCACCCTCACCGCGCTGCTCGGGCAGACCAGGGCCGCCGCCCTGGAGGCCATCGCGGCCCACGGGCCCTGCTCCACCAAGGACCTGGCGGGTCATCTCGACATCTCCACCGCCTCCGCGAGCGAGCACGCCACCGTCCTGGCCGACTCCGGGCTGACCACCAAGGACCGCACCGGTCGCTCCGTCACCCACCGCCCCACCGCGCTCGGCCACGCCCTGCTGGCCGGCCGCGTCCCGGCCCCGGACCCCGAGGACGACCCGGCCTGACCCCGCCTCCGCCACGCCCGGGGCGG
>NZ_JBHVEU010000025.1:0-36764 GCF_042802075.1 Kitasatospora sp. NPDC057518 | reverse complement strand
CAGGGGCTCAGCCCTTGACCGCGCCGACGGCGAGGCCGGAGGCGATCCTGCGCTGGACGAGGAGGAAGAAGACCACGACGGGCAGGGCGGTCAGGGTGGCACCGGCCATGAGACCGCCGTAGTCGGTCCCGAAGCTGGTCTGGAAGGAGACCAGCCAGATGCTGACGGTCTGCTTCTCCGGAGTCGACAGCAGGATGTAGACGAGGACGTACTCGTTCCACGCCTGGACGAGGGCGAAGACGGAGGTGGCGACGATGCCGGGTGCGAGCAGCGGGAGCACCACCCGGCGGAACGCGCCGAGCCGGCCGCAGCCGTCGACCATGGCCGCCTCCTCGAGTTCCACGGGGACCCCGGCGATGAAGCCGCGCAGCATCCAGACCGTGAACGGCAGTGTGAACACCAGGTAGGTGAGGACCACGCCGGTGAGGCTGTCGGTCATCCCGACGTCGTTCAGCAGCAGGTAGACCGGGATGATCAGGGCCGTCAGCGGGACCATCTGGACGATGAGGATCACCACGACGAAGGCCTTGCGGCCCGCGAAGCGGAAGCGGGCGAGGGCGAAGGCGGCGAGCGCGCCGACGACCAGCGACACCAGGACGGTGCCGATGCCGATGACGACGCTGGAGCGGACGTTGGCCCAGAAGGTCTCGGTGCCCAGCGCCCGGGCGAAGTTGTCGAGCGTGGGGCGGCCCGGCCAGAACTTCGGTGGCAGGCTCAGGATCTCGGTGGCCGGCCGGAACGCGGTGAGCACCATCCAGTAGACGGGGAAGCCGATCACCGCGGCGACGAGCAGTCCGAGCAGGTCGTGGCCCAGCGACCGCCGTCGCCTCATTCGATCTCTCCCGTCCTGAGCATCTGACGCAGGTGGACGACCGATCCGGCGAGCAGCAGGACGACGGTCACGAGCGCGATCGCGGCCCCGGTGCTGTAGCGGTTCACGGCGAAGGACTCGATGAAGGAGTAGACGCCCAGCAGGTAGTACTCCCGCTCGGGCTGGCCGCCGCGCATGAGCCAGATCTGGTTGAAGACGCCGAAGTCCCAGATGGCCGACAGCGTGGTCACCATGACGAGGACCGGTCTGATCACCGGCAGGGTGACGTGCCGGAAGACCTGGAGGGGCCGGGCCCCGTCGAGGACCGCGGACTCCTCCAGTTCGGGCGGGACCTGGGCCAGCGCGGCCCGCAGGGTGATCGCGGCGAACGGCAGCGAGCCCCACACCACGACGGCGACGATGACGGTGAACCCCTGCCAGGGGTTGGTGAACCAGTTGTGGCGGGCCAGGTCGACCCCGGGCAGGTTCGAGAGCAGCCAGTTCACCACGCCGTAGTCGGCGTCGAAGAGCCAGCGGAAGACCGACGAGGCGACCATGACGGGCATGGCCCACACGGTGACCAGCACCCCGGCGATGACGGCGCGCACCCACGGGGAGACCCGGTGCATCAGCCGGGCGGTGAACAGCCCGCAGAGCACGGTGAGGGCGACGCACACCGCGGTGAAGAGCACCGTGCGGGCGACCACCGTCCAGAAGAACCCGTCCCCGAGGATCCTGCGGAACTGGTCCAGCCCGGCCCACGGCGGCGAGGTGCCACCGAACAGCTGCTCGCGGGTCATGTCCTGGAAGGAGAGGACGACCATGTCCACGAGCGGGTAGCCGAGCACCAGGACGAGCGCGAGGACGGTCGGGCCGATCAGCAGGTACGGCAGCAGCGGACGCCGCCGCCGGACCCGGTCAGCGCTCATTGATCACTTCGTCGATCCGCCGGTCCGCGTCCCGCGCGGCGTCCTGCACCGACACCTTGCCGTTGGCGATCCGCTCCAGCATCTCGGGCAGGACGTTGGACTTCTCCACCGACGTCCAGCCGGGCGCGAACGGGGTCATCCAGCCCCCGGTCGCCGCGGCCTGGGCGGCGGGGCCGTTGATGCCGCCGGCGGCGACCTCGGTCAGCTGGGTGGTGTTGTTGGGCAGGGTGTTCGCGGCGATCAGCGTCTTCTGGGACTCCCGGTCGGTGAACAGCCTGATCCAGTCGGCGGCCAGGTCCTTGCGCGTCGACTTGGCCGGCACGGCCAGGGTGGAGCCGCCGAGGAAGGGCGGCAGGAGTTTGCCGGACGGGCCGGGGAAGGGGAAGGTGGCGAACTTGTCCTTCAGCTTCGGGTCCCCGCCGGAGCGCTCGTCGGCGGCGGCGCCGGCCTCCCAGGTGTTGCCGTAGAAGACGCCCACGCGGCCCTGGCCGACGACGGCCGGCTGGTCGCCGTTGTCCTTGGCGCGGTCGCCGACGTAGTAGGCGTCGATCAGCCGCTTCCACTCGGTGAGCCCGGCGACGGAGTTGGGCGAGGACAGCGAGGCCTTCCAGCGGTTGCCGTCCTTCACCGCGATCTCGCCGCCCGCGTCCTTCAGGAAGGCCATGGCCGCGTACCAGTAGCGGCCGGGCATGTAGAGGGCGGAGAAGTTCGGGTCCTGGGTGCCGAAGGTGCTCTTCAGTCGGTCGAACGCGGAGAGGAGTTCGGGGTACGTCTTCGGGGCGCCCGGCACACCGGCCTGGGTGAAGTAGTCGGTGCGGTAGACACCGACCCGGGCCCCGACGTAGTAGGGCACGCAGTAGACCTTGCCGTTGTCGCGGCAGGCGTCGGCGAGCGCCGGCAGCCAGGCGTCCGACTGGTCGAAGCGGGCCGGGTCGAGGGTGGCGAAGGCGCCGTTGACGATGTAGTTGGTGGTCTCGCTGTTGCCCATCTCCACCACGTCGGGCACGTTCTTCCCGGCGAGGACGGCGTCCAGCTTCTGGTTCTTCGTCGTCCACTGCTGGTACTGGACGTCGACCCGGACCCCGGGGTGGGCCTTGGCGAAGCGGTCGTTGGTGGACTGGACCAGTTGTGGCCAGTTCTCCTGGGCGTCCACGGCCAGCCACACCGTCAGCTTGCCGCCGGCCCCGGAACCGCTGCCCGAGCCGGAGCCGCCGCATCCGGCCGCGGCCAGGGACAGGAGCAGGGTGAGGACCAGGGGGCGGCAGGACGCGCGAATGGCCATGGGGTCTCCAAGTTCACTGTGGGGGTGACCTTTTGACTACCCCTCAGATCAGCTTGCGTCGCGGGGGAGCGGACATTCGGCCGGAAGACGTCCGACTCCGGGCCCGGCGGAGACCCCAACTTTCGGATGGGGCGAGGCCCTTCGCATTCGCACCTCCCAGGTCGACGGGTGGTGCGGCAGCGAGCCCGGCTGCCCGGGAGGAACAGTGAACGGCAGACCGGCGCCTGCTGTGACGACGTATTCAGGACAGATTGGAGTAGACCAATAGCGAGGCTCACCCGCCGGGCGTGCGGCGGGCCTCCGGGAGCAGGGCGCGGAAGGCCGCGGCCACGGCGTCGGGGTGTTCCTGCATGGCGACGTGGCCGACGCCGGGCAGGGTGAGGAGCCGGGCGTCCCGGAAGGCCGTGTAGGACCGGGCCGCCGTACGGAAGGGGACGAGGCGGTCCTCGCGGCCGAAGACGAGCAGGGTGGGGGCGGTGACCCGGCGGGCCTGGTGCCAGGGCGAGGGCTCGCCCGGCAGCCGGAGGTGGGCCCGGACGACGGCGCGCACGCCCTCCACCAACATCTTCCGGTTGTACGGGAGTTCGGCGCGGCGCAGGCGCTCGCGCACTTCGGTCGCCCGCTGTTCGGCGTTGACGCGGGACGGGTCGGCGTAGATCAGGCGGTAGAGGTCGTCGAGCTGGCGGTCGGGGCCCCGGGTGGACAGCAGCCGGGCGTACAGGCGGGCGGCGCCCGGCAGGCCCAGCAGGGAGATCCGCAGGGCCTGCGGCGATGGGAGGGCGGGCAGGACCGGGGAGACGAGGGTCAGGGTGGCGACCAGCTCCGGGCGGTGGGCGGCGAGGTGGAGGGCGGTCAGGCCGCCGAGCGAGTTGCCGACCAGGTGGACGCGGCGGTGCCCGGTGCGGACGAGGTGGCGGGCGACGGCCGCGGCCTGGCGCCCGACGGTGACGAGGCCGTCGGGCGGGGGAGCGGAGCGGCCGAAGCCCGGGAGGTCGAGGGCCAGGCAGTGCACCGACGACCGGAGGCGCTCGATCAGGGCGGCCCAGTTGTGGGTCCAGCCGCCCAGTCCGTGCAGGAACACGGCGGTGTCGGCGTCCGGGCGGGCGCCGGGTACGTAGGCGGTGGAGAGCGGCTGGTGCATGACGGGTCCGTTCCTCGGTCTCACCCGCGCCCCGCGGCGGAGGACTCCGCCAGCGCGAGCCGGTAGTGGTCGACGAGCCGGTCGCCGACCGCCTCCCAGCTGCGTTCCACGACCGCGGCCCGGCCCGCCCGGCCGAACGCCCGGCGGAGCTCCGCGTCCCGGGCGAGCCGTTCCACCGCCTCCCGGAACCCGGTGCCCGCGCCGGGCGGGACGAGGAAGCCGGTGCGTCCGGGCTGGACCAGGTCGAGCGGTCCGCCGACGGCGGGGGCGATCACGGGCAGGCCGCTGGCCATCGCCTCCTGGAGGGTCTGGCCGAAGGTCTCGAACGGTCCGGTGTGCGCGAAGACGTCGAACGAGGCGTAGAGCCGGGCGAGTTCGTGCCCGGTGCGGCGGCCCAGGAAGAGCGCGTCCGGCAGCGCGGCGCCCAGCCGGGCGCGGCTGGGGCCGTCGCCGACCACCACCAGCCGTACGCCCGGGAGCCGGGACACCTCGGCCAGCCGCTCGACCTGCTTCTCCGGCGCCAGCCGCCCGACGTAGCCGACCAGCACCTCGCCGGGCCGGCCGAGGCGCCGGCGCAGGGCCTCGTCCCGGTGGCCGGGGTGGAAGCGCACGCAGTCGACGCCGCGCGGCCACAGGTGGACCCGGGGGACCCCGTGGGCCGTCAGGGCGTCGAGCGAGGCCCGGGACGGCGCCAGGGTCCGCGCGGCCGCCGTGTGGATGAGCCGCAGCCGGTGCCAGGCCAGCCGGGCCCCGGCGGCTCCGGCGAAGGGCAGGTAGGTCCGGGCGTACGCGGCGAGGTCGGTCTGGTAGACGGCGACGACGGGGACGCCCGCGCGCCCGGCCGCCGCCGCTCCGGCCGCCCCGAGGGCGAACGGGCCCGCCAGGTGCACCACATGGGGGCGGTGCTGCTCGACGGCGTCGGCCACCCGGCGCCCGGGGAGGGCGACCCGCACCTCCGGGTAGCCGGGCAGCGGGACGGACGGGACGCGGACCACCCGGTAGCCGTACGCCGACTCGTACGGCTCGCTTCCGCTTCCGCTCCCGCTGGCGTTCCCGCTCGTGCGGCGCTGGGCCGCCGGGGCCACCACCAGCGGGACGTGCCCCCGGGCCAGGAGGTGCTCGGCGGTCCGGAGCACGCTGTGGGCCACGCCGTTGACCTGCGGGGCGAAGGACTCGGCGACGATCACCACCCGCAGCCGCTCGCCACCGGGGGCCGGGCCGGCCGCGGCGGGCGCCGCCGGCCCGGGCAGGACCCCGCTCACCGGGCGGCCTCCGCAGGTGCCGTGCGCTTCGCCGCGGCCGCGGCCTCCGGACGGGCCGGGACGGACCGGCCGACCGCGCGCAGGTCCCGCAGGATCTCCCGGAAACAGGCGGTCAGACCCGCCTCGGCGTACGGCACGCCGATCTCCGCGCAGTAGGCGCGCACGATGCGCGAGGCCGGGCGCAGCGCCGCCACCGGCATGGCCGGGAAGAGGTGGTGCTCGATCTGGAGGCCGAGGCCGCCGAAGAGGAAGTGGACGAACCGGCCGGCCCGCAGGTTGCGGGAGGGCAGCACCTGCCGCCGGAGGTAGTCGGTGCGCTCGGCGCCGGGGCCGGTCATCGGCATGCCCTTGTGGTTGGGGGCGAAGATGCAGCCCAGGTAGACGCCGAACAGTGCCCCGAACAGCGCCGTGAAGGCGAGCGCCTGGAGCGGGGAGAGCACGAGGACGGTCAGGGCCGCCGCGACGGCGTAGTGCAGTACGGCGAGGGTGCGTTCCAGCGCCGGGTGCCTGACGGTGCCGCGGGTGAGGGTCAGGCCGGTGGCGACGAGCAGGCCGAGTGCCTGGAAGGACAGCAGCGGGAAGAACAGTGCCGCCTGGTTCCGTGCCACGAACCGCCGCAACCCCCTTCTCCGATCGGCCTGTTGGGCGGTCCGGGCGAAGAGGAGGGAGTCGGCGGCCGGGTCCTGGCCCTCGCGGTTCGGGTGGGCGTGGTGCCGGTTGTGGTCGTCGACCCACCAGCCGTAGCTCATGCCGACCACCAGGTTCCCCAGCACGATGCCCACCAGGTCGGTCGTCCGGCGGTCGGCGAACACCGCGCGGTGCGCGACGTCATGGCCGAGCAGCGCCAACTGGCCCAGTACGAGGGCGAACAGCGGCGCCAGGCCGAGCTGCCACCAGCTCGCGCCGAGCGCCGTGAACCCGGCCAGCAGCCCCGCCAGCGCGGCCAGAAGCGCCGCGCTCCGGCACGCGTAGTACAGCGGGCGCCGACGCAGCAGACCGGCCTGCGCCACGCGCCGGTACAGTTCGGCGAACTCGCCGCGCCGGGCGGTCCCGGTGCTCGGGGTGTCCGGGATGTCCTGAACGGTCATGCCACCAATCCGGTCTCGGGCCGCCCCGGCCGGCTGTGTCCCGCGCCGCGTGCCTGGGGCTCGAAGGCCCTGAGCCTTCCGTACCCGACCCGTCGGTGTCCCGCGCTGCCGGTGAATGCGACCCGATCGGGCGGGCGGCGGCCACGGGCTGACGGCCCGCCGTTCGGAGGTCGGGAATCCGTACGGTCCGCCGCCGGGGGAGTGGATTGTGGGGAGGCCGTCGACGCGATCGGGCTCCTGGAGCCGTCCGTCCGGCAGGCGAGGGGGCGTGACCGTCTGTTGATCCGACCGGATGGCGGCCCTTCGCCGCGCGGCGCGCCGGGTCGTCGCCGAACCGGGCGTGTCCCGGTACGCGGGCTAGGTTCGGGTCCGTGACCGGCAACGACGCGGTCCTGGCGCTGATGGTCGTCACGGCGCTGGGCTTCGACTTCACCAACGGCTTCCACGACACCGGCAACGCGATGGCGACCTCGATCGTGACCGGCGCCCTCCCGCCGCGCGTCGCGGTCGCCGTCTCGGCGGTGCTCAACCTGGTCGGCGCGTTCCTGTCGACCGCCGTGGCGGCGACCATCGCCAACGGCCTGGTCGCCAGTGGGGAGGTGACCCTGACGGTGGTGTGCGCCGGCCTGACCGGCAGCATCCTGTGGAACCTGGCCACCTGGTTCCTCGGGATCCCCTCCAGCTCCTCGCACGCGCTGATCGGCGGGGTGGTCGGGGCGACGGTGGCGGCGGCCGGGGTCGGGGCCGTCAAGTGGCAGGGGCTGGTCTCCAAGGTGATCGTGCCCGCGGCGCTGTCGCCGTTCATCGCCGGCGGGGTGGCGGTGGTCGGCACCCTCCTGGTCTACCGCCTCACCCGGGACGTGCCCGAGGGCCCGCGCGGGCGCGGGTTCCGGCTCGGCCAGATCGGCTCGGCCTCCATGGTGTCGCTCGCCCACGGCACCAACGACGCGCAGAAGACCATGGGAGCCATCACCCTGGCCCTGATCGCCAACGGCACCCTGCAGGCCGGGGCGAAGGCGCCGGACTGGGTGATCGTCTCCTGCGCGCTGGCGATCGCCCTGGGCACCTACATCGGCGGCTGGCGGGTGATCCGCGCGCTGGGCAAGGGGCTGGTGGAGATCGAGCCGCCGCAGGGGATGGCCGCCGAGTCGGCCTCGGCCGCGGTGATCCTCTGCTCCACCGACTTCGGCTACTCGCTCTCCACCACCCACGTGGCCACCGGGTCGATCCTGGGCTCGGGGATCGGGCGGAGCGGTGCCGTGGTGCGCTGGCAGCTCGCCCGCCGGATGGTGGCGGCCTGGCTGCTCACCCTGCCGGCCGCGGCGGGGGTCGGCGCGGTGGCCTACTGGACCGCGAACGGGATCGGCGGGACGACCGGGGTGGCGGTGATCTTCACCGTGCTGGTGCTGGCGTCGGTCGCCTTCTTCGCCGCCTCCCGCTACCCGGCCGTGACGCCGGAGAACGTCAACGCCGCCTGGACCGGTTCGGTGGCCCCGGAGCCCGTCAAGGACGAGGTGAGGTCGTGAACTCCTGGGTCAACCTGGACGCGGTGTGGAAGATCGTCGTGGTGGGCCTGGTCACCGGTGCCGGCCTGCCCGCGCTGTTCGCCCTCGGCCTGCGCCTGCTCAACCCGTCCGGTCCGTCGGACCCGTCCGCCGCGTCCGGCCCGGCCGACGAGGCGGCGGCCGTCCGACCCACCGCCGGCCCGGTCGGCTCCACCCTGGCCGGACTCCTCTTCGCGCTGGTGCTCGCGGCGATCGGCTGGGGCATCTACGTCATCGTCAACCACCGCTGACCGTCCGCCGCCCCGGCCCGGCCCGGGCGGGCCCCGCCGAATTCCGCTCCGGCAACCGGGTGAAATGGTACGGAGTCGCCTGGCGCGAATGGAAGCCGGGCCCGACGCTGCCAGAATGCAATTTCTCCGAGGGCCACCTGAACGGACGGGGCCACTGGACGGCAGGAGCGGAACATGCGACTCGTTCGACCACGCAATAGTTCGGAAAGCGCGCCCGACCTGGATGCGGCGCGTCTCCCGTGGACGTTGATGTACCACTCGGTGACGTCGGCGACCGAGGATCCCTATCTGATCACCGTCGACCCCGCGCGATTCCGCCGCCAGCTGCGCTGGCTGTCCGCGCGCGGACTGCGCGGGGTGTCGGTGGGCGAGCTGATGCGTTCCCACCGGAACGGAACCGCCGCGGGAAAGGTGGGGCTCAGCTTCGACGACGGATACCGCGACTTCGTGGAGGAGGCCCTGCCCGCACTGGCGGAGTACGACTTCACGGCGACGGTCTACGTGGTGGCCGGCCGGCTCGGGGGGTACAACGACTGGGACGAGCAGGGCCCGCGCAAGCCGCTGATGACGGCGGCCCAGGTCCGCGAGGCCGCCGCCGAGGGGGTGGAGATCGGCTCGCACGGGCTGACGCACCGGCGGCTGGCGGGCCTGGGGGCGCGGGATCTGGCGGCCCAGGTCGCCGACAGCCGCCACGTGCTGGAGGACCTCACGGGCCGGTCGGTCGAGGGGTTCTGCTACCCGTACGGTTCGCTCGACGGCGCCGCCGTGGAGGCGGTGGCGCACACCGGGTACGGGTACGGGTGCGCGGTCAGCCCCGGTGTCCACGGCGGGGAGTTCGCGCTTCCCCGATGTTACGTCGGCGACCGGGACGGGCCGCTGCACCTGACCGCGAAGTTGGTGCGCGACCGCTGGTTGCGCTGACGGTCGCTCAGGGGGCGGTGGCGGCCGGCTCCAGGTGCAGCCAGGACTCGTGCCAGAGCAGGGCGCACCGCCGGTCGCAGCCGGTGGCGAGCGGCTCGCCACCGCAGCGCAGGCCGTCGAGGATGAACCAGCGCCCCCCGGTGGGGTGTTGCCACCAGGCGAGGGACCGGTGGCGCAGTTCGAGGGCGCTGTGACGGGTGCCGGTGTGGTGTTCCATCCCCGGCTGGAAGGGGACGCCGTGCAGGCGCCCGTCGGGGTCGAGGGTCGCGCGGATCTCCGCGAGGCCGCGCACGGTCGCCCACAGGGCGACGGGACGGGGGGCGGGGACCGGCGCGGGCGCGGGCTCCAGCCATTCGTCGCGGAACAGCAGGGCGCAGTCCAGCCCGCAGCCCTGGGCGCCGTCGGCGCCGTGGCAGGTGGCGCCGGCCAGCGCGACGGTGCCCGACAGGCGCCGCACCCGGTAGTGGTCGTCGATCATGCGGCGCACGATGCGCTCGACCTGGTAGACGCCGCCGCAGAACGACCACTGGCTGCCGGTGAACCACAGGCCGCGGTGGCGGTCCTTGGCGTCGAGGGTGGCGCGCACAGCGGCCTCGTCCTTCACCCGGACCCAGTCCCCCTCGGCGAACCGGGAGGGCCGGCCGGGCGCCGGAACGTCGGCGCGGCGCTCGCGCAGGCCCTCGCGGGCGATCCTGGCGCGGCGCACGACGCCGAGTGGGGGAAGGTCGCGCAGGGGCAGGTTCTTGTACTGGCACCGGTTCGCGGCGGTTCCGCAGAGCGGCTCCGCGGTATGGGTGAACCGTGATTCCTCAACGGCCATCAGTGAAATCCCATCGGGTCGGAGATATCGGCACAGGCTAGCGCACCCGGTCTTTTACGCGCTGGCTCGTCGGACCCTACCGGCGCCATGTCGAAAGAAATAACACTAGACGCACTAAGAGTCCCATGGGGTGAAACATCGCCGTTCCCGGGGAATTCTGGTCAGGGTCCGTGTTCATGTGCGTGTAATGTTTCCATCGTTGTCGGGGTGGAGTGGCCGAGTGGCTAGGCGGCGGCTTGCAGGGCCGTTCAGATGGGTTCGATTCCTATCTCCACCTTTTTCTTCCGAGTTCTTTCGAGAGCTTTCGAGTTCCTGTCGGGAGACGCGCCCGGAACAGGACGAGCGGTGCGGTCACCTGGGGCTCCGGGGGAACAATCACCCGGCGAAGGGATCGCTCATGTCCACCTCTCCCAGCGGCTCGGCCGCCCCGCTGCGCGCCGTCCAGGTCGCGGGGCCGGGTGCGGCCCCCGAGCTGGTCGAGGTCCCCTCGCGGGAACCCGGTCCGGGAGCCGTGCGGATCACCGTGGAGGCGTGCGGGGTCTGCCACTCCGACCTGCTCATCGCCGGCGGCCTGCTGCCCGGCAGCACCTTCCCGATCACCCCGGGGCACGAGATCGCCGGCCGCGTCGACGCCCTCGGCGAGGGTGTGGAGGGCTGGCGGGTCGGCGACCGGGTCGCGGTCGGCTGGTACGGCGGCAGCTGCGGGCACTGCGACGCGTGCCGGGCGGGCGACGGCCTGCACTGCGCGCGGGTCGAGATCCCCGGCGTCGCCTATCCGGGCGGGTTCGCCGACTCCGTCGTCGTCCCGGCCGTGGCCCTGGCGGCGGTCCCGGACGAGCTCACCGCGGTCGAGGCGGCGCCACTGGCCTGCGCGGGGGTGACGGTCTTCAACGCCCTGCGCCGCTCCGCCGCACGGCCCGGGGACACCGTCGCCATCCTGGGGATCGGTGGACTCGGCCACCTGGGCGTCCAGTTCGCCGAGAAGATGGGCTTCCGCACCGTCGCCATCGCCCGCGGCGAGGAGAAGGGGCCGCTCGCGCTCCGGCTCGGCGCCGCCCACTACATCGACAGCACCGCGGGCGATGTCGCCGAGGCCCTACGGCAGTTGGGAGGTGCGAAGGTGGTCCTGTCCACCGTCACCAACGCGCCCGCCGTGGTGGCGACGATCGACGGGATCACCCGTCGGGGCGAGCTCGTCATGGTCGGACTCCCGGCGGAGCCGCTGCAGCTGAGCGCCCTGCAGTTGATCCAGGGCGACCGGAAGGTCTACGCGCACTCCTCGGGCATCGCGGTCGACACCCAGGACACGCTGCGCTTCGCGGCGCAGACGGGGGTGCGGGCCTGGGTCGAGGAGGTGCCGCTGGAGCGGACCGCGGCGGCGGTGGAGAAGATGGCCGCCAACCGGGCCCGCTTCCGCATGGTCGTCACCACCGGCCGCTGAGCGGCGGTCATCGGAGCCGGCCCTCGGAGCCGGTCCCTCGGGGCCGGCTCCCGGCGTGTCCGGGCAGGTGGACGGGGGTGAGCGGCCCTCCGGCGGCGCGGCGCGGGCGCGTACCCCTGGACTTACTAGGACGTCCAACTATATGGTCGACGGCAGGTCCGCGGTGTCAGGGAAGCCGGTGTGAGTCCGGCACGGTCCCGCCACTGTGACCGGGGAGTCCGTCCTCGCAGATGACGGCCACTGGCAGCCAGCCGGGAAGGCCTGAGGGCGTGCGGTGATCCGGGAGTCAGGATACCGGCCGCGGGTGGTTCGTGTTTTCCACGAGGATGGAGACGACACACATGACTCCGGGCTGCTCCCGTTCCACCGCGCCTGGCTGTCCCGTGCCGACGACCGCCGGGGCGCCCGCGTCCTGACGTACCGTCACACCGCCGTACGCCCGTGCCGAGGGGCGCACCACCGTGCGCCCGCCAGCAGGCGGCGGCCTCCATTCCTCCTCTCCCCACCCCTGTCGAGAGAAGGAACCGATGGTCCGAGAACTGACCCACTTCATCGCCGGCAAGCCCACCGCCGGCACCTCCGGCCGCTTCGGCGACGTGTACGACCCCAACACCGGCCGGGTGCAGGCCCGGGTGCCCCTGGCGAGCCGCGCCGAGGTCGAGGCGGTGATCGCCGACGCCGCGCAGGCCCAGCCCGCGTGGGCCGCCTGGAACCCGCAGCGGCGGGCCCGCGTCCTGCTGCGCTTCCTCCAACTCGTCGAGCAGGAGAAGGACGAGCTGGCCCGGCTGCTCTCCGCCGAGCACGGCAAGACCGTGGCCGACGCCCACGGCGACATCCAACGCGGCCTGGAGGTCGTGGAGTTCGCCGCCGGCATCCCGCACCTGCTGAAGGGCGAGTTCAGCGACAACGCCGGGACGGGCATCGACGTGTACTCGATGCGCCAGCCGCTCGGCGTGGTCGCGGGCATCACGCCGTTCAACTTCCCGGCGATGATCCCGCTCTGGAAGGCCGCGCCCGCGCTGGCCTGTGGGAACGCCTTCGTGCTCAAGCCCTCGGAGCGCGACCCCTCGGTGCCGCTGCGGCTGGCCGAGCTGTTCCTGGAGGCCGGGCTGCCGCCGGGCGTGCTCAATGTCGTCAACGGTGACAAGGAGGCCGTGGACACCCTGCTGGAGGACCCGCGCGTCCAGGCGCTCGGCTTCGTCGGCTCCACGCCGGTCGCCCAGTACGTGTACGCCACCGCCGCCGCGCACGGGAAGCGGGCGCAGTGCTTCGGCGGGGCCAAGAACCACCTGATCGTGATGCCGGACGCCGACCTCGACCAGGCGGCGGACGCGCTGATCGGCGCCGGGTACGGCTCGGCCGGGGAGCGCTGCATGGCGATCTCGGTGGCCGTCCCGGTGGGGGAGGCGACGGCGGACGCCCTGGTGGCGAAGCTGGTCGAGCGGATCGGCGCGCTCAAGGTCGGGCGGTCGGACGACCCGGCGGCGGACTTCGGCCCGCTGGTCGGCGCCGACGCGCTGGCGCGGGTGCGCGGCTACCTGGACCTCGGGGTCGAGGAGGGCGCCGAACTCGTCGTCGACGGACGGGACTTCCGGCTGGCCGGGCACGAGGACGGCTACTTCCTCGGCGCCTCGCTGTTCGATCGGGTCACGCCCGGCATGCGGATCTACCGGGAGGAGATCTTCGGGCCGGTGCTCACCGTGGTGCGTGCCGCCGACTACGAGGAGGCGCTGCGGCTGCCCAGCGAGCACGAGTTCGGCAACGGAGTGGCCATCTACACCCGGGACGGCGACACCGCCCGGGACTTCGCCCGGCGGGTGAACACCGGCATGGTCGGGGTCAACGTGCCGATCCCGGTGCCGATCGCCTACCACACCTTCGGCGGCTGGAAGCGCTCCGCGTTCGGCGACCTCAACCAGCACGGGCCGGACTCGATCCGCTTCTACACCCGCACCCGCACCGTCACCTCGCGCTGGCCCTCCGGGGCCAAGGAGGGCGCGAGCTTCACCATCCCGACGATGGGCTGAGGCGCGCCGTGCACACCCATCTGACCGACGACCAGCTCGCCATCGTCGCGACCACCCGGGACTTCGCCCGCGAGCACCTCGCCCCGCACGCCGTCGCGTGGGACCAGGCCAAGCACTTCCCGGTCGACGTCCTGCGCAAGGCCGCCGACCTGGGCCTCGGCGGCGTCTACGTGCGGGAGGAGGCGGGCGGCTCGGAGCTCGGCCGCCAGGACGGCGTGCTCGTCTTCGAGGCGCTGGCGACCGGCTGCCCGTCCATCGCCGGCTACCTGTCGATCCACAACATGGTCGCCTGGATGATCGACCGCTACGGCAGTCCCGCCCAGCGCGCCCGGCTGCTGCCCGGGCTCTGCTCGACGGAACTGCTCGGCAGCTACTGCCTCACCGAGCCGGGCGCGGGCTCGGACGCCGCCGCGCTGGCCACCCGGGCCCGCCGGCACGGGGACCACTGGGTCCTGGACGGCGTCAAGCAGTTCGTCTCGGGCGCCGGCACCTCACAGGTGTACGTGGTGATGGCCCGCACCGGCGGCCCGGGGGCCCGGGGCGTCTCCGCGTTCCTGGTGGAGCGGGACGACCCCGGCGTCTCCTTCGGACCGAACGAGAAGAAGATGGGCTGGAACGCCCAGCCGACCCGGCAGGTGCTGCTGGACGGCGTCCGGCTCCCCGCCGACCGCCTGCTCGGCGGGGAGGGCGAGGGCTTCCGGATCGCCATGAACGGGCTGAACGGCGGCCGGCTCGGCATCGCCGCCTGCTCCGTCGGCGGCGCGCAGGACGCCCTGGAGCGGGCCACCCGGCACCTGGCCGACCGGGAGGCGTTCGGGGCCGCGCTGCTGCACGCCCAGGCGCTGCGGTTCCGGCTCGCCGACATGGCCACCGAGCTGGAGGCGGCCCGCTCGCTGCTCTGGCGGGCCGCCGCCGCGCTGGACCGGGGCGACCCCCGGGCGCCGGAGCTGTGCGCGATGGCCAAGCGCCACGCCACCGACACCGGCTTCGAGGTGGCCAACCAGGCGCTCCAACTCCACGGCGGCTACGGCTACCTGGCCGAGTACGGCATCGAGAAGATCGTCCGCGACCTGCGGGTGCACCAGATCCTGGAAGGGACCAACGAGATCATGCGCGTCATCGTCGCCCGCGGCCTGACCGGGGCCGCGTGATGGGTACGGACGAGGTCCTCGTCCAGCGCGAGGGCCGGGCGGGTCTGATCGTCCTCAACCGCCCGGCGGCCCTGAACGCCCTCACCCACGGCATGGTGCGGAGGATCTCCGCCGCACTGGACGCGTGGGAGCGGGACGGCGACGTGGAGACCGTCGTGATCACCGGCGCCGGTGAGCGCGCCTTCTGCGCCGGCGGCGACATCGTCGCCATCCACCGCGCCGCCACCGGCGGCGACCCGGATGCCGTCGAGGAGTTCTGGCGCGACGAGTACCGCCTCAACGCCCGGATCGCCCGCTACCCGAAGCCCTACGTCGCCGTGATGAACGGCATCGTGATGGGCGGCGGCGTCGGCGTCTCCGCCCACGGCAGCGTCCGGATCGTCACGGAGACCACCCGGGTCGCCCTGCCGGAGGCCGGCATCGGCTTCGTCCCCGACGTCGGCGGCACCTACCTGCTCGCCCTCGCGCCGGGGGAGTCGGGCACCCACCTCGCCCTGACCGCGGGATCCGTCGGCGCCGCCGACGCGTTGCTGTGCGGGCTCGCCGACCACTTCGTGCCCGCCGAGCGGCTGCCCGCACTGCTGGACGACCTGGCCGAACTGCCCGTCCACGACGCCCTGGAACGGAACGTCGGGCCCGCGCCGGCCGGCCTGCTGGACGGCCAGCGCGGATGGATCGACCACTGCTACGCGGCCGGCAGCGTGGAGGAGATCCTCGACCGGCTGCGGGAGAGCGGCGAACCCGAGGCCAAGAAGGCCGCCGACCGGATCGCCGCCAACTCCCCGACCGCCGTGAAGGCGACGCTCGCGGCCCTGCGCCGGGCCCGGGCACTCGGCCCGCTGGAGGCCGTCCTCGACCAGGAGTACCGGACCTCCTGCGCGGCGCTCGCCACGCCGGACCTCGCAGAGGGCATCCGGGCCCAGGTGATCGACAAGGACCGCACCCCGCGGTGGAGCCCGGCGACCCTGAGCGCCGTCGAACTCGCCGCCGTGGACCGCTACTTCGCCCCGCTCGGCGACCGTGAACTCGGCCTCGCCGCCACCACACCCCTGGAGCGCTGGTGACCCAGACGATCGGATTCATCGGACTCGGCAACATGGGCGGCCCGATGGCCGCCAACCTCGTCAAGGCCGGACACCGGGTGACCGGCTACGACCTGTCCCCGGACGCCCGGGAGCGCGCCGCCGGGAACGGCGTCGCCGTGGCCGCCTCTGCGGCGGAGGCGGTGACGGCGGCCGGGACGGTCGTCACCATGCTCCCGGCCGGACGCCATGTCCTGGACGCCTACGGTGAGTTGACGGCAGCGGCGCCGAGCGGCGCGCTGTTCGTGGACTGCTCCACCATCGCGGTCGGGGACGCCCGGGTGGCCGCCGACCTCGCCCGGGTCGCCGGGCACCGGGCCGTCGACGCACCGGTCTCCGGCGGCGTGGCCGGTGCCGAGGCGGCCGGCCTGACCTTCATGGTCGGCGCGGACGCCGCCGACTTCGCCGACGTCGAGCCGCTGCTGGCGGCGATGGGCCGGCGGGTCGTCCACTGCGGAGGGTCCGGCGCCGGCCAGGCGGCGAAGATCTGCAACAACATGATCCTCGGCGTCTCCATGATCGCGGTCAGCGAGGCCTTCGTCCTCGGGGAGAGCCTCGGGCTCAGCCACCAGGCCCTGTTCGACGTGGCCTCCACCGCCTCCGGCCAGTGCTGGGCGCTCACCGCCAACTGTCCCGTCCCCGGCCCCGTCCCGGCCAGCCCCGCCAACCGCGACTACGCGGCCGGATTCGCGGCCACCCTGATGGCCAAGGACCTCGGACTGGCCGCCGACGCCGCCACCGCCTCCGCCGTCCCGGCCGAACTGGGCCGACGGGCCGCCGAGTTGTACGCCGCCTTCGCCCAGGACGAGGGCGCCGGGCTGGACTTCTCCGCCATCATCACCACCCTCCGGGAGGGCGCCGCATGACGTACGGGACGATCCAGGTCGAGCGCAAGGGCCGGGTGGGGCTGATCACACTCGACCGGCCCAAGGCGCTCAACGCGCTCAACGCCCGGCTGATGAACGAAGTCGTCGCGGCGGCAACGGAGTTCGACCGGGACGAGGAGATCGGCTGCCTGGTGGTCACCGGCACGGAGAAGGCCTTCGCGGCCGGCGCCGACATCAAGGAGATGCAGTCGCTCGACTTCGTCGACGCCTACCTCGGCGACTGGTTCGCCGCCTGGGACCGCTTCGGCGCCCTGCGCAAGCCCGTCGTCGCGGCCGTCGCGGGCTACGCGCTGGGCGGCGGCTGCGAGTTGGCGATGCTGTGCGACGTCCTGCTGGCGGCGGACACCGCGAAGTTCGGGCAGCCGGAGATCAAGCTCGGTGTCATCCCGGGCATCGGCGGCTCGCAGCGGCTGACCCGGGCAGTGGGCAAGGCGAAGGCCATGGAGCTGTGCCTGACCGGTCGGATGATGGGCGCCGAGGAGGCCGAGCGGGCCGGACTGGTCTCCCGGATCGTCCCCGCCGACCAGCTGCTGTCCGAGGCGCTGGCCACCGCCGAGACGATCGCGGCGATGTCCGCCCCGGCCGCGATCATGATGAAGGAGAGCGTCAACCGCGCCTTCGAGACGACGCTCGCCGAGGGCGTCCGCTTCGAACGGCGGCTGTTCCACGCGACGTTCGCGACGGCGGACCAGAAGGAGGGCATGGCGGCCTTCGCCGAGAAGCGCCCGCCGGAGTTCCGCCACCGCTGACAGCCCGGCCGGTACGCCGCCCCTCACCGGGGGCGGCGCACCACGGTCTGCGAGGGTGACCGCCAGGCGTACGCGTCTGGCCCCGGGTCATGAGTGTTGGCAGAACTCCGCGTCGGCGAGGTCCCGGGCCGCCGCGCCCTGGAGCGCGAGGCTGTCGGTGTTGAAGTAGACGGTCATCCGGTGGCGGGTGTCGCGGGTGGAGACCGCGAGGGCCTCGAAGCCGTAGCCGCCGCCGCGGTACCCCCAGAGCTCGACCCCGCAGGAGGTGGTCATGCGGGCGATGCCGAGGCCCTGGTCGTCGATGCCCGCGGGCACGGTGGTGGCCATCTCCCGCAGCTGCGCCTGAGGCAGCAGCCGGCCGGTGAGCAGGGCACGGTAGAAGCGGTCGAGGTCGTCGGCCGTGCTGATGATCTCGCCACTGGCGCGGATCGCCGAGGGGTTGAACTCCGTGACGTCGACGCCCGGTGGGGGCAACTGGACCTGGGCGGTGGAGTAGTCCCGGCCGGACGGACGGGGCAGCGACTCGCGCGTTCCGGGCGAGTCGGTGCCCCGCAGGTGGAGCGGGTCGATGATGCGACGGCGCAGCTCGTGCTCGTAGGAGCTGCCGGTGATCCGCTCCACGATCATCGCGGCCAGGAGGTAGTTGGTGTTGGAGTACACGAACCTCTCGCCGGGCTGGGCCGTGGGCGGCTTCGACATCGCGACGGCCAGGAGTTCCTCGGGAGTCCAGGTGTCGTGCAGGTGCTCGAGCCAGATCGGCCCGATCTGGTGCAGGGCGGGGTCGTTGAGGTAGTTGTACACGCCGCTGGTGTGGTTCAGCAGCTGCCGGACGGTGATGCGGCGGCCGTCGTGGCCGTGGCCCCGGACCAGGCCCGGCAGCCACTTCTCCACGGTGTCGTCGATGCCGAGCCGCCCCTCCGCCTCCAGCTGGAGCACGAGCACGGCCGTGAACGTCTTGGTGATGCTGCCCACCCGGAAGTGGTCCGCCGGACGGGGCGGGCGTCCCGTCCTGCGGTCCGCCACCCCTGCCGTTCCCACCCATCGGCCTTCGCCCTCGGCCACGGTGACGAGGACCCCGGGCGCACCGTCCCGTACCGCCCGCTCCATCGCGGCCCGGGTCCGTGCGTGCTCCGGCCGTCCGGCCCCGTCGGCCGGTGCGGCGGCGGCCGACGGGGACGCCGGGACGGGCAGGAGCGCGGTCAGGAGTGCAGCGGCCACGGCGGCGAGGGTGGCCGGGCCTCTTCCGGTGGCCACGGGCATGGGCGTGCTCCCTCTCGGGGCGGGGATCATCCGTCCTCAGTCAAACAGAGGTGCCACCGCCCCGCATGCGGGGTGACCCGCCGGCGCTTGCCCCGTTCCGGTGAGGAAACCGCAGGTCACCGGGCCGCTGGGGGCGGACGGTGCGACCAGGCGGCGGGAGCGGACGACCGTGGCGCCGTCGCCGCGGAGGTTCGGCCCGGCGATGGCGTCGGCGACCTCTGCGGGGTGGGTGCAGGAGCACCGTGTCGCGTCGGACAGTTGGGTTCGGGGTACGGGCCAGGCCCAGGAGCGCGCTGGTGTCTGCGGTGCGGGTCAGACCCGTCGATTCTCGCCGGCCGGCCTTCCAACTTCGGTTGCGGCCGAGGACCCCGACATCCGCATGGCCCAACTCGTCACCGCTCCGCTCACCCCTCGGGCCGCCGCCGCGCTGGCCGCGTTCGGCCAGGCCTGCGAGGCGACCGCCCGCACCCTGCACCTGACCCCCGGCGACCTGGTCGTCATCGACAACCGCGTCACCGTCCACGGCCGTACCGCCTTCCGGCCCCGCTACGACGGGGAGGACCGCTGGCTGCAACGCACCTACGTCACCGCCGACCTGCGCCGCTCCCGCGACCACCGACCCGACGACGGCCACCTCCTCGCCAGCTGATCCATTGCCCTGTCGCCGGTGGTTACTTAGCCTTGGGGGTGCGCGCTTGGGAGGGCGGATGAGCAACGATCAGGGGCAGGGCTACAGCGTTTCCGAGGCGCTGAACCGCAGCGGTCCGAAGAGCCGCGCCAAGCGGCTGTTCAGTGGTGTGGCGCTCACGCTGCTCCTGCTGGCCATGGGGCTGGTCGTGCTGGCTGCGATGCTCCTCGTCACCTGGCTCGCGTTCCGGATCGCTCCGTGGCTCGGCATGCTGCTGCTCGCGATCACGGGGCTCGCGGGCTGGATCTCGCGCGGCCGGATCCTCGCCGAGGACCGGGCCGAGAAGGAGCAGCGCCGCCGGGAGCGTCGCCAGTCCCGGAGCGGCACCCCGGGCCGCTAGCCAAGGGGCGTCCCGTAGTTGGTCTCCGGCCCGGAGTGGGGGAGTACCCCGCCCCGGGCCGGAGACCGGAGCCGCGGAACCATCGGTGCGTACGCCGGTGTTGTCCGGGCGCAGCGGCCTGAGCGGCCTCAGCGGCAGAGGGCTGCTTCGACGACGTTCTCGACGTGCCTCAGGGCGGCCTTGTCGGTCGGGCGGGAGGTCACGGCGATGTTGGCCGCGGTGCTGCCGTCCTCGGTGACGCCGCCGCGGGTCTCGTAGCCGGGGAAGCTGCCGCCGTGGCCCCAGTAGAGGCCGCCGCAGGGCAGGGGCCTGCTCACGAGGCCGAGTCCGTAGGCGGCGCCGGGGCCGACGGCCTCGGCGGGGACGGTCTTCTTCATCTCGGCGAGCTGGGCGGGTGGGAGGAGGCCGCCGTGGAGGAGTGCGGAGAAGAAGTGGTTGAGGTCGGAGTTGGTGGAGATCATCTGACCGGCGGCCCAGCCGAAGGAGGGGTCGGTCTCGGTGACGTCCTGCTGGGGTGCGTCGGGGGTTTCGCGGTAGTAGCCCTTGGGGTGGGGCTCGCGGATGGTCGTGTCGCCGGGGGTGGGGAAGTAGGTGTGGCGCAGGCCGACGGGCTTGACGATGCGGCGGTCGATCTCCGCCGCGAGCGGGCGGCCGGTGACCCGTTGGACAATCAGGCCGGCCACGAGGTAGTTCGTGTTGCTGTAGTTGAACCGGTCGCCAGGGGCGAAGTCGGCCTTGAACCGCAGTGCGTTGTCGAGGAGGTCGCGCGGCTCGTAGTAGTGGAACGAGGCATCACCCCGCAGGTACTCCGGGAGCCCGCTGGTGTGCTGGAGGAGCTGACGGACGGTGATGTTCCGCCCGTCGATGCCGTCCCCGCGGACGAGGCCCGGCAGGTAGGTCTCGACGGGCGCGTCGAGGCCGATCTTCCCCTCTCCGACCAGCTGCAGCACGACCACCGCCGTGAACGTTTTGGTGTTGCTGCCCATCCGCACCTGACCGTCGACCGGGACCTTCGCCCCGGTGGCCAGGTCACCCACCCCGGCGGTGTAGTTGCGGGCTCGGCCGTGCCCCTTCTCGACGTTCGCCAGCGTGCCGACGATGCCGTCGTCCCGCACCAGTGCGTCGAGGCCCTGCTGGACGGTGTCCGGCTTCGGTGCCGCGAACGCCGTGGTGGGGGCCAGCGCCCCCGTCGTCAGGGCACCGACGGCCATCGCGGCCACCAGGACCTTCCTGGGGCGGGACGGGTGGACGGTCTGCTGCGCCTGATTGCGCATGCATCAACTCCGGTTGCTTGTCGAGGAAGCCGGCGGGTCACGCCGCTGCCCCAACCCTCTCCGGAGCGGACCACCTGCGACGATGCCGCTACCCACCCGGTCGTGGGTGGGGTTATCCCCCGGTATCCGCAGGAATGGCGGGTTCACGGCAGTACGGCCACCGCCGCCACGTCCGCCGGCCGGTCGTCGTACCCGGGCACCGGGGCCTGCCCCTGCGCGCACGCGCCGGCCGCCGGCAGATCACCGGGGTTCGGCGACGAGCAGCGGGCCGCGTGGGCGGACGGTGGCGGCGGTGGCGCTCTCCCGGAGGGGGGTGGCCGTGGCCGGGCTGAGGCGCAGGCGGGCGAGGACGGCCGCGGTGACGACGAGCATCTCGGTCCAGGCGAAGGACTCGCCGACGCACTTGTGCCGGCCCGCGCCGAAGGGGACGAACAGCCTGGGTGGGGCGTGGCCGGCGGACCGGCGCCAGCGGTCGGGGTCGAACCGCGACGGGTCGGGGTGGAGCCGCGGGGAGCGGTGCAGCGCGGTCGGGCTGAAGAGGATCTCCGCCCCCGGGGGCAGGACGACGCCGCCGTACCGGAGGGGCTCCGTCGCCCGGCGCATCAGGATCCAGTTGGGGGTGTGGAGGCGGAGGGTCTCGCTGATCGCGTGGCCCGTGCGCTCCAGGAGCGGCAGGTCGTCCGGGGACACGGAGCCGTCGGGGGCGACGGCGCGCACCTCCTCGCTCAGCTCGTCCTGGAGGTCCTGGTGCCGGGCGAGTTCGTGGAAGAGCCAGGCGAGCGTGGTGGCGGTCGTCTCGGTGCCGGCCAGGAGCAGCGAGACGGCCTCGTCCCTGACCTGGGCCGGTGGCATGGCGAGGCCGGTCTCCTCGTCGCGGGTGGTCAGCAGCAGGGACAGCAGTGTGCCGTCCGGGCCCTGCTGCGGGGCGGCGGCCTGATCGACGATCTCGTCCACGGTGGTGCGCAGGTCGCGGACCGCCGCGTCGAAGCGCCGGTTGGCCGGTACGGGCAGCTTCTCCAGCAGCGGCGACGGGTAGAGCGCCCGCTGGACGAAGCCGGTGAGGACGACGGGCACGGCCCGGTCGATCCGGGCCTTCTGGGCGGCGCTCAGGCGGGTGGCGAACAGTGCCTCGACCACGATGTCCCGGGCGAGTCCGTGCATCCGCGGCTCGATCGGCGCGGGCCGCCCGGTCTCCCAGCGGGATACCGCCGCCGCTGCCAGCCGCGCGGCCAGGGCGGCGTACCGGCGGATGCCGTCGCGGTGGAAGGCCGGCTGGACCAGGCGCCGCTGGCGGAGGTGGAACGCGCCCTCGGAGATGAACAGGCCGTTGCCCAGCAGGCCGCGGGCCTGGTCGAAGACGAAGCCCTTCTCGGTCCTCGCGGCGTCCTGGACGAGCAGCCGGTGGACCAGCCCGGGGTCGGTGAGGACGTGAACGGGCCTGCGCCACAGGTGGATCCGCACCACCGGGCCGTGGTCGGCGAGCGACTGGAGGAACGGCACGGGGCGGGTCAGCAGCGGGAGCAGGTGGCCGAGCAGGGGCAGGTGGCCGGGTGCGCGCGGCGCGCTGCCGGGCGGGGCGGCGTCCTCGCGCATCAGTGCCTCGCCGCGGGGGACGGCACGTCGAACCGGGAGCTGCCGCGCGACCAGTCGATGTGCCCGCGCAGCCACAGCCCGAGGCTGCGGGCGTACGCGGAGGCCGCGTCGCTGCCGTCCGTGCGGACGGTCCGGCTCAGCTCGACGAACGCTCGCATCTCGGCGTCGCGCATGGCGACGGCCGACCGTCGGGCCTCGGCCGGGGAGCAGCGGTGGTGGCGGGCGAGGACCTCGACCAGGTTGTGGCGGCTCTGGCCGCCGGCGGCCTCCTTGGCGTGGGAGTACAGGTCGTTGTCCCAGCTCACCAGGTTCGCCGTGAGGTCCCTGAGCCTGCGTAGCGACGGTCCGTCCGCCTCCGCGGCCGGCACCTCGTAGCCGGCCGCGAGGTCGACCAGGGCGAGGCAGGTGTACGTCGCCCCGGCGTGCCGGCGCATGGCCACGTACTCGGCCAGGCCCGGTACGGTGCCCGCCTCCCGGTTGGCGGCCTCCCAGACCTGGGCGGAGAGGTAGTCGCGGACCGTGCACTCCCACCGGAACAGCTGGGACGGCGAGGCCTGCGCGGCGACCCGGTCCCGGATCTCCCGCAGGGCCGTCGCGTAGGCGCCGGCCGGTCCGGGCAGCTCGTCGCCGGGCGGCTCGGGGTCGACCACCCGGGCGAGGAGCGCGGTCGTACGGGCCAACGGCCCGGGGGCGGCGCCGCGTTCGCGGTCCTCGCAGTACCCGTCGTCGAAGGCGAAGAGCCAGACGTACCAGTCGGACAGCAGGCGCAGCATCCCGGCGGAGACCTCCGGGTTGGTCCGCGCGG
Organism: Kitasatospora sp. NPDC057518; assembly: GCF_042802075.1. NCBI lineage: Bacteria > Bacillati > Actinomycetota > Actinomycetes > Kitasatosporales > Streptomycetaceae > Kitasatospora > Kitasatospora sp. NPDC057518. Next base: position 13,418 of record NZ_JBHVEU010000025.1, on the reverse strand, counting down.
CCAGGTGGCCGCTGCGCTGGCGGCCGATCCGGTCGGACTGCCGGTGGCGTCCGTCCAGCAGCCGGTGGCGCGCCAGCCAGTCCAGGCTCTGCCGGTCGGCCTGCTCGGCGTGGGGGTTCGTCAGGGAGGGGAAGGGGCACCACAGGTCGTCCGGGGCGCTGGGTGGCTGCCCGTCGCGGGGATCGGTCATGGGTGTGTCGGCCTTCGTTTGGTGTGTGGGGGCGGCCGGTCAGTTCCGGAAGGAGACGGTGAGGTCGGCGTGGCCGCGGAAGGTGAGGCGGTCGCGGCGGACCGCCGGGCCGGTGCGCCGCATGACGCTACGGTGGCGGGAGCCGGGGCGGTTGCGCGTCCGTGCACGGGGGATGGCCCGGGAGGGAACCGATGGGCCGGCGGGCGGGAGCGGGGCCGAGCCGGGGTCGCGGGCACGCTGCGCGCCCGGAGCGGTACCCGCCGTAGTGCCGGGGCGGGTTGACGGATTGTAGCCTTGGGTGCCCGGGGAGTGGGCGGTGAGAACCCGAGGGGGACGAGAGTGGTGGACGGCGGGCGGGTTCCGGTCCTGGTCGGCCGGCAGCGGGAGACGGAGCTGCTGACGGCGGCGCTGGTCCAGGCCGTGGACGGTGCGAGCGGTTCCACGGTGCTGCTGCGCGGTGAGGCGGGGGTCGGCAAGAGCACGCTGCTGGCCTGGGTGGAACGGGCGGCGCGCGAGCGCGGGTTCACCGTCCTGCGCGCGGTCGGCTCCGAGGCGGAGACGGACCTCGCGTTCGGCGCCCTCCACCAGGCCTTCTGGGCGCCGCTCCAGCGCTCCACCGCGCTGTCCGCCCACCAACGGGAGGCCCTGGAGAGCGCGTTCGGCGTCCGCCCCGGCGCCCCGAGCGGCCTCGCCGTCGGTGCCGCCGCGCTGGCCCTGCTGGAGGAGGCGGCGCGGGCCGCCCCCACGCTGCTCCTCCTCGACGACCTGCACTGGATCGACTCGTCGAGCGCGACCGTCTACGCCTTCCTCCACCGGCGCTGCGCCGAGCAGCGGGTGGTGATCGTCGGCGCCACCCGCCCGGACGGGCCGGCCGCCCGGCTCTGGTCGGCCGAGGCCGTCGACGTGCGGGCGCTGCCCCGGACGGACGCGGCCCTGCTGCTGGGCTCCCGCTACCCCGAACTCGCCCCGCCCGCCAGGGACCGGGTGCTGGCGGAGGCGGCCGGGAACGCGCTGGCGCTGGTGGAGCTGCCGCGCCAGCTCGCGGCCGCCCAGCAGCGCGGGGCCGCGCCACTGCCGGAGCGGCTGCCGCTGGGGCGGAAGCTGGAGCGGATGTTCACCGAACGGCTGGGCGCGGTGCCGCCGGAGGCCGGCCGTCTCCTGCTGCTCGGCGCCCTGGCCGCCAGTCCGGACTTCGGCAGCGGCGAGTGGCTGAGCGCGGTCGCGGACGAGAACGCTCGGGAGATCCTGGAGCGGATCGAGGCGGACGGACTGGCCCGGCTCGACCCGGCCGGGCAACTGGTGTTCCGGCACCCGCTGGTGCGCACCGCCGTCGTCTCCGCGGCCTCCGACACCGCGCGCCGCGAGGCGCACCGCGCGCTGTCCGACGCGCTCGCGCCGGGCGACCCCCGGCGGCTGGTCCACGAGGCCGCCGCCGCGCTGCTGCCCGACGAGGACCTCGCGCACCGCCTCCAGGAGGCCGGCCGCGACCTCGCCCGGCGCGGCGGCGACGCGGAGGGCGCGCTGCTGCTCGAACGCGCCGCCACCCTCAGCCCCAGCTCCTGCGAGCGCGCCCGCCGGCTCACCTGGGCCGCGGTGATGTCCGCCCACGGCGGGCAACTGCGGCACACTGCGGCCCTGGTAGAGGACCTGAAGGCCAGCACCGTGCCCGAGGACGTCGCCCCGCTGTTCGCGTACGCGGTGGTCTACGTCGACCAGAGCCACCACGTCGACTTCGAGTCCTCCTCCGCCCTGCTGCCCGCGGCCCTCGACGCGCTGACCGCGCCGGGCGCCGAATCCTTCGGCGGGCTGGTCGAACAGGCCTACTTCAAGCTCCTCCTGGCCGCCAGCTACACGGACGACCCCTGGGCCTGGCAGGCCCTGGAGCGGCACCGGGAGAACGTCTCCGAGGCGGGCAGGCTCTGCCTGCGCGCCTGGACCGACCCGGGCCCGGACACGGCCGCCGCGCTCCGGGCGGCGGCCGCGGACCTCAGCGAGGAGCAGGAGGCCGGTGCGGCCTGGCTCCTGCTCTGGACCGCCTCGGCGCTCGACTGCCCCGAGGGCGACCTGTGGCGCCGCTTCACCGGGCTGCACGGCTACGCCACCCAGGGCTCGGTCGCCAAGGCCAGGTGCCACCAGGACTTCCTACTCGGACAGTGGGACCGGGCGGCCGTCTGCCTGCGCGAGGCCGGGATTGCGGAGGAGCTCGGCTACCGCACCAACGCCCTGGTGTTCCGCCTGTACCACGCCCACTTCCTGGCCGGCCGGGGCGACGAGGACGGCCTGCGGGAGATCGAACAGGCCGTCCGGCCGACCGCCACCCGCGCCCGGATGCGGTACGTCCTGGACCGCCTGAGCCACCTGCGCGGCCTGGCCGCGCTCGCCCACCGGCGCTACGAGGAGGCGTACGCCCACTTCTGCGAACTCACCCCGCCCGGACACCTGCCCGGCGGCCGGCCCTGGCACCACACGCTGGTCCTCGACCTGGTGACGGCCGCCGTGCACACCGGCCGGCACGAGGAGGCCCGGCAGCACCTCGCGGCCGGACGCGCGGCGCGCTCGGCGGAGATCTCCGGCCGCCACGCCTTCCTCTTCGCGGCCGCCACCGCCCTGGCCGCCGACGACGACGAGGCCGACGCCGCCTACCGCGCCGCGTACGCCGTGCCGGGCGCCGAGCGGTGGGCGTTCGACCTCGCCCGGCTGCGGCTCGCCCACGGCGGGTGGCTGCGCCGGCGCCACCGCCCCGGGGCCCGGGAGCCGCTGCGCGCGGCCCACCACGTGTTCCGCCGCCTCCGGGCGGAGCCCTGGGCCCGGTGGTGCGAGGAGGAACTGCGGGCCGCCGGGGACTCCGCGGCCCTGCCGCCGGCCGGGCCTGCCGCCGGACCCTCCGGGCTGACCGGCCATGAACTGCGCATCGCCCGGCTGGCCGCGACCGGCCTGACGAACAAGGAGATCGGCCGGGAGCTCCAGCTGTCGCCCCGCACCGTCGGGGCCCACCTGTACCGGATCTTCCCGAAGCTCGGCATCACCTCGCGGGCCGCGCTCGCCCACGCCCTCGACGGCGGTCGACCGGCCGGGACGGCGCTTCCTCCGACCGCTGTCGAACCAGGCAGTCAGATGACCTAACGGGCCGTTGCCGTCGAAGTCCAGGCTGAGTCGCGCAGGGCTTCGACGGGAGGGCGGTCAGATGGGCGTGCGGGGGACGACCGGGTCGGTCACGGACGGCGGGAAGGCCGCGTTCCGGGGCGGTCCGACGGCGCCGGTGCCGGTGGGGGCGCACCCGCTCACCGGGCGGCCGTCCGACGGGCTCCCGGTGTCGCACCGGCTCGGCTACGTGCGGATCTCCACCCTGGAAGGAGACACCGCCCGGTTCTCCCGTAGCGCCGACCTGATCGCCCCGGCCCCGCGCACCGAGCCGCGGGTCGGGGTCGGGGTGCAGGAGTCCGGCCGGGCCGTGCTGGAGCAGGACGGGCGCCGCGCGGAGGTGCCCCCGGGCGGGCTCGTCCTGTACGACGCCGGGCGGCCGTTCGCCGTCGAGTACCCGGGGCGCTTCCGCACCCACCTGCTCCAGCTGCCGCGCCGGCTGCTGGGCGTGTCGGAGCGCGACCTGCGGTACGCGGCGGGTACGGCCGTCGGCCCGGCGGACGGCTGCGGGCCGGTGCTGGGGCCCTTCCTCGGCACCCTGGCCGCCTCCGCGCACTCCTACCCCGGCCCGGTCGGGGACCAGCTGGCCGGGCGGGTCGCCGACCTGGTGAGCGCGCTGGTCGCGCAACTGGCGGCGGACGGCCCCGGCAGTGTCGGCCCCGGCGGCCCGAACGAGCACCTGGTCCGGCGGGTGCGGGAGTACATCGACCAGCGGCTGGGCGACCCGGAGCTGACACCCGAGCGGATCGCGCGGGCCCACCGGATCTCGGTGCGGTACCTGCACCGGCTGTTCGAGCACGAGGGAGTGACGGTGAGCCGGCTCGTCCGGCAGCGCCGCCTGGAGGCCTGCGCCCGCGAACTGGGCCGCCGCGGCCGGACCGCCCCGACCGTGTCGGCGGTCGCCCAGCGCTGGGGCTTCGTCAACCCGGCGCACTTCAGCCGGGCCTTCCGCGCCGCCTACGGGGTCTCGCCGCGCGACTGGCGCCCGCTCGGGAACGACGGGGCCTGCTGACGAGCCGCCGAACCAGCACGACTTGGGCCACCGCCGCCGAGGCGCAACCCGGCGCGATCGGGCCCGCAGACCGAACAGGAGCACAGATGTCCGTCGTCCCGTCCGCCGTCCTCGACACCGCCGGTGTGCCGGCCGCCGACCGCGCCGAGTACTGGCACGAGGCGGTCTCCCGTACCTTCATCCCGCTCGACGTCGTCCTGCGCGAGGACGCGCCCGCGCCCGCGACGATCACCAGCCACCGGCTGGGCGCCGCCCAGGTCTCCCTGGTCCGGGCCGGCCCGCAGCGGGTCGAACGCAGCGCCCGGCTGATCGCCCGCGGTGGCGAGGACCACCTCACCCTGGCGCTCCAGCACCGCGGCACCGCCCGGCTGCTCCAGGACGGACGCCAGGTGGAGCTGCGCCCGGGCACCTTCGCGATCTCCGACGCCGGGCGGCCGTTCACCAAGGACCTGCCGGAGCCGTTCCTCTTCACGGCCTTCCACTGGCCGCGCTCGGCCGTCGGGGTCACCGAGGAGGACCTGCGGGTGCTCACGGCGACGGCCTTCGACACCCGCGAGGACGACACCGCCCGCCTGGTGGGCGCCTACCTGGACTGCCTCTCCCGCTCGGCCGGGAGCATGGAGCCGCCGGCGGCCGCCTGGCTCGCCACCACGGCGCTCGACCTGCTCGCGGTGCTCGCGCACGAACGCCGCGGCCGGTCCGTACCGGAGGCGCCCGAGGCGGCCCTGGCCACCCTGGCCCGGATGAAGGACCACATCCTGCGGCACCTGGGGGACCCGGAGCTCTCGCCGGAGCGGATCGCCGAGGCCCACCACGTGTCCGTGCGGTACCTGCACAAGCTGTTCGGCTTCGAGGGGGTGACGGTGACCCGCTGGATCCGGCGCCAGCGGCTGGACGCGTGCCGCCGGGACCTCGCCCGTACGGCGGCCCGTCCGGCGACCGGTCCGACGGGTGGCCCGGCGACCGTGGCGGCGGTCGCCGGGCGGTGGGGCTTCGTGAGCGCCAGTCACTTCAGCCGGGCCTTCCGGGCCGCCTACGGGGTCTCGCCGCGCGAGTGGCAGGCGTGCGCCCGGGCGGGCCTCGCCCAGGGAGGCGCGGCCCGGCCGGAGGGGTACGGCATCGCGGTGTGACCGCCCCCGGGCCGGGGCACCGGTCACCGGTCGCCGTGCAGCTCCGCGACGTAGCCGCCGGGGAACCGCACCATGGCGCTGTCCCGGCCGTCCGCCCGGACCGGGCCGGACAGCACCGACGCGCCGGCGGCCTTCGCCCGCTCCAGGGTGGCGCCGAGGTCCGCCACGCCGTAGCCGGTGAGCTCCCGGCCGAAGGGGTACGGCAGGTGGCCGTCCGTCACGGCGACCGTCGTGGTGCCGAAGCCGGAGGTGAGGCGCAGCAGCCGGTAGGCGGTGCCGGGCAGTCCGATCGCGGCGCCGTCGGCCCGGCGGTCGTCGGAGACGATCCGGCCGTCGGTGAAGGCGAGGAAGCTGCGCAGGAAGGCGCCCACCGCGTCCGGTGACAGGTAGAGCCGGTTCTCCGGCACGCTGGCGAGCCCGGGGTAGGAGGGCGGGGTGGTGTGGACGTACAGCTGGGCGTTGACGCCGCCGGGGAACTGGACGACGGCGTCCCGGCCGATCGGGTCGGCGAACGGGGCCACGGTGACGGCGGCCCCGTCGGCGCGGGCGGCGCGGACCGCCTGGTCGAGGTCGGTGACCAGCCAGCCGGTGCGCTCGGTGCCGAAGGGGTACGGGACGGGCGTGGTGTAGTCGAACACCGAGAGGGTGCCCACCGGGGAGACGACCAGTTCGGAGAGCGTCCGGCTGGGCGTGGGGGTCACCTGGGTGGCGTTCGGCCCGATCGTGCTCCCGCCGAAGGTGGCCACCCAACTGGCCGCGAACGCCTGCTCGGTGCCGGGCTCGACGTACACGTGGGTGGAGTCGTACTGGGGGCCGACGGCGAACTGCCGGTGCCCGGCGGCCGGTGCGGCCTGGGTGCCCTGGGCGGGCGCGGCGGTGGGGACGGCCGCCAGCGCGGCGACCGCCGCCACCAGCGGGACCAGGCGTCGGGTGAGGCGTCGGGTCAGGGGGCGTTGCACGGGGGTGACCTCCCGGTCGTGGTCGGTGCGGGTGCTCGGAGTGTCGGTGCGGTGGTCAGGCCGTCGGCGCGGCCCAGGGCGCGTCGGGCCCGTGGGCGGCCGAGAGCCGGTGGGCGGCCAGCGCCGTGCCCAGGAGCAGCAGGGCGGCCAGGGCGAGGGCCGTGGCGGTCCGCCCGTGCAGGACCAGGACCGCGCCCGCGAGGCCGCCGAGCAGCATCGCCAGGGCGGAGAGGATTCGGCGCCCCGGCCGCGGCGCGGTGCCCCCGGCCGGGGCCGAGTCGGAGGCGAGGCCGGTCAGGGTGAGGGTGAGGACGGTGGTGGTCAGGTCGGGTACGGCGAGCCGCCGGGCCACCGCGTTCTGCAGGCCCATGCCCAGGCCCAGCAGGACGATCAGGGCGTAGCGGGCGCCGGCGCCGTCCGCGAGCGCAGCGGTGACGGCGGCGCCGGCGGTCAGGGCGGTCTGGACGCGGGCGGTCAGGGCCAGCAGGCGCCCGCGGTGGTCGGCGGTCCGGCCGGCGAGCCGTCCGCCGCAGAGCGCGCCGGTCAGGAAGGCCGCGAGTGAGACCAGTGAGGCCGCGGCCGACAGGCCGGAGGCGCCCGCGAGGGCGAACCCGAGGAAGACCACGTTGCCGGTCATGTTCGCCACGAAGACGTGCCCGAGGCCGAGGTAGCTCACCGCGTCGACCACGCCGGTGGCCACCGTCAGCAGCAGCATCAGCGGCGGCAGCGGTCCGTGCCGGTCGGTGCGCGGCGGGGCGAGCGTCCGCAGGGCGTCAGTCAGCAGGGCGCGCAAGGGCGGTGGCTCCTTCGGGCGTGGCCGGGCGGTGCAGGACGGCCCGGGTGAGCAGTCCGCCGGCGGGGCCGAGCACGACGGCCGCGACGGAGATCCAGAGCGGCCAGGCGGTCAGGCCGACGGCGTGGTCGACGGACCACCGGCCCGGGCCGGTGAGGGCGAGCGCCCCGGTGACGACGACCAGGACCAGCGGGTACTCGTAGCCGTCGTCCTGCACCCAGAGCCCGTGCGGCAGTTTGACGGTGATCGCGACCGTCATCACCCCCATGGCGACCATGGCCGCCGGCGGGGTGAGCGCGCCCAGGGCCAGGAACAGGCCCGAACCGATCTGCCCGGCGCCCGCGGCGAGCGCGGTGGGCGTCCCGCCGCGGAAGCCGTCGTGCCGGAACTCCGCCGTCCCGCCGGCGAGGCCGTGGCCCCCGAGGCGGTGGCTCACCTTCTGTACTCCGTGCCCGGCGATGAGCAGGCCCACCACCACGCGGAGGATCAGCAGTCCGGTATCCATCGTGTCCTGTTCCTGGTCCCTGGTTCCTGTGCTTCTTGTGCGGTGCCGGCTCAGCCCGCGGCGTGCTCGCCGAGGAAGGCCTGGGCGTAGACGATCCCGAGGCCGTACGCGCCGCCGTGCTCCTTGACGATGTCCGTGACCACGCCGTACGTCTCCGTGCGGGCCCAGTCACGCTGGAGTTCGAGCAGGACCTGTACCCAGGTGACGGGCACCGCACCGGCCTGGGTCATCCGCTGGACGGCGTGCTCGTGGGCCTGCGGGGAGATGCCGCCGGAGGCGTCGGTGACGACGTAGACCTCGTAGCCCTGGTCGATCATGGACAGCACCGGCAGGACCAGGCAGACCTCGGTCCACAGCCCGGCTATCACGACCTTGCCGCGGCCGGTGGCCTTGACCGCCTCGACGACCGCCTCGTCCTCCCAGGCGTTCATCGAGGTGCGGTCGAGGACCTCGGCCTTGGGGAAGACCGCCGCCAGCTGCGGCAGCAGCGGGCCGGAGAAGGACTCGGCGGCGACGGTGGTCAGGACGGTCGGCACGTCGAAGGCCCGGGCGGCCTTGGCGAGGCCGACGGTGGCGTTGACGATCGCGGTGCGGTCGCCGCTGCCGGTGCCGAAGAACATCTGCGGCTGGTGGTCCACGAACAGCACCACGGCGTTGTCCGGGGTGAGCAGGTCGGGGCTGGGGGTGGCGCTGACCTGGGTGAGGTCGACCATGACGGGTTCCCTTCGGGGTGGTCGGACAGGGTCCTTCGCGCGGTGGTCCGCGTGAAGGCGGGTCAGGTGGATCAGAGGAGGAAGCAGGGGTCGAACGGCGCGCCCTGCTCGGAGGCCAGGCCGCGCGCGATCCGCCAGCGGTGGTGCAGCTCGGACTCGGCGACGGCCTCGCCGAGCAGCTCCGCCTGGCGGGCGCCCGTGCCGGGGGCGGGGCGGGCGGCCTGGTAGCCGCCGAAGTGGGCGACCGGGCTCCAGCCGGGGCTGACCGGCGGCAGCTCCTCGTCCATGCCCTCGTACTCGGCCGCGGCGTGGACGATCCGGCCGCCGACGACGGTCAGCACGGACTCGATGGACGGGATCTCCCGCTCCGGCACCGTGAAGTAGTCCTCGGACAGCACCGCCAGGTCCCCGTAACTGCCCGGCCGCAGCACGCCCTTGACGTCCTGCTCGCCGGTGAGGGCGGCGCCGGCCGCGGTGTACATCGCGAGCGCGGTCGCCCGGTCGACCCGGTTCTCCGGGGGCCGGATCGCCAGGCCGCCGACCGTGCGGCCGGAGACCAGCCAGTGCAGGGCGACCCAGGGGTTGTACGAGGACACCCGGGTGGCGTCCGTGCCGGCGGCCACGGTCAGTCCGCGCGCCAGCATGGCGCGGACCGGCGGCGCCTCGGCGGCGGCAGCGGCGCCGTACCGGCGGGTGAACACCTCGCCCTGGAAGGACAGCCGGTTCTGCACGGAGAGCGAGCCGCCGAGCGCCGCGATCCGGTCCAGGCTCTCCGGGGAGACGGTCTCGGCGTGGTCGAAGAGCCACCGGTTCCCGGCGGGGAAGAGCCCCTCGGCGGCGAGCCCCTCGAACACCGCGAGGTCGCGCCGGATCGTCTCGTCGTACGTCGCGTGCAGCCGGAAGCCCCAGCCGTGCTCGGTGAGCAGGCGCACGGCCTTGGCGAACTCCCCTTCGTAGGCGTTCAGTTCGGGGCGCGGCTCGGCGAAGTTCTCGAAGTCGGCGGCGGCCCAGGTGAGGTTCTCGCCGGCGCCGTTCAGCCGCAGCCACTCGTCGCCGTCCCCGGGCCGGACCGTCTCGACCCAGCGGGTGAGGTCGTCCAGCTCCTGGCCGGGGGTCTGCGGGAACAGGTGGTAGGCGATGCGCAGCGAGAGCAGCCCCTCGCGGGCGAGTTCGGTCACCGTGGCGTAGTTCTCCGGGAAGCTCTGGAACCCGCCGGCGGCGTCGATCGCGGAGGTCAGCCCGAAGCGGTTCAGCTCGCGCAGGAAGTGCCGGGTGGACGTCCTGCGCTCCTCGCCCTCCAGCGTCGGGGCCTTGGCGAGCGTGGAGTAGAGGACCAGGGCGCTCGGGGCGGCCAGCAGCATGCCGTTGGGCTCGCCGCCGCGGCCCCGGACGATCTGGCCGCCCTGCGGGTCCGGGGTGTCGCGGGTGTAGCCGACGGCGCGCAGCGCGGCGCGGTTGAGGACCGCTGACTGGTAGAGGTGGAGGACGAACACCGGGGTGTCCGGCGCCGCCTCGTTCAGCTCGGCGGGCGTCGGCAGCCGCCGCTCGGCGAACTGCTCCGCCGACCAGCCGCCGACCACCCGCACCCACTGCCCCCGGGGCGTACGGGCGGCCTGCTCCCGCAGCATCGCCAGGCCCTGGCGCAGCGACCGCACGCCGTCCCAGCGCAGCTCCAGGACGTAGTTGAGGCCGCCGCGGATCACGTGCAGGTGCGCGTCGTTGAGGCCGGGCACCACGCGGCGGCCGAGCGCGTCGACCACCACCGTGGACGGGCCGACGGCCGGGGCGACGTCCGCGTCGTCCCCGACGGCCGTGATCAGGCCGTTCCGGATGGCGAGGGCGCCGGCCTGCGGGCGGCGGGCGTCCCCGGTGTGGATCCGGGCGTTGCGGACGACGACGTCGGCGGCGTGTTCGGTGACGTTCTCCGTGCGGGGGACCAGCCCGCCGACCGGCATTGCAGGCACCTCGACGGCCTCCAGTCATGGGTTCGGGCCGCCGCCCGGAGCGGGCGGCGGCGCGGCGCGGTCGAGCCGGACGAGCCCAAAAGGCCGTCCTGCTCGATCTCATGACGGAACGTTAGGCAGCAGCCCGGTGCCGGAATTGGCCCAGAGCGCACCGGCACCGGTCCGGGAGCGCACCGGCCGGGTGGAGTGACGGCCGGGCGCGAGGCCGGTGTCCGAGTGTCGGCCGGGGGTCGAACCGGGGCGGCGCTCGCCGGTCAGCTCCCGGAGCGCCGCAGCAGGTAGGTGTCCATGATCCAGCCCTTGCGTTCGCGGGCCGACTCGCGCAACTCGCTGATCCGCGGGGCGGCTTCGGCCAGCGGCCCGGCGACGAGGATCTCGTCGGGGGTGCCGAGGTACGCGCCGTAGCGGATCTCCAGCCCCTCCGGGTCGATCCCGGTGAAGGCGGCGCGGCCGTCGAGCATCACCACGACGTCGTCCACGCCCTCGGGGAGGCCCTCGGCCAGTCGGCGGCCGGTGGTGATCTGCACCGGGCGGCCGACCCGGGTCAGCGTGGTGCGGTGGCGGGCGGCGAGCGCGGAGACGCTGCTGATGCCCGGGACCACCTCGTAGTCGAAGCCGACGGCGCCGCGGGCCAGGACGTCGTCCACCACGGCGATGACGCTGTCGTAGAGGCTCGGGTCACCCCAGACCAGGAACGCGCCCGTCTCGCCCTCACCGAGGTGCTCGGAGAGCAACTGCTCGACCAGGTCGGCCCGGCGGACGCGCCAGTCGTCCACGGCGGCCGCGTACGCGGGGGTGGTCCGGTCCCGCTCCGCGTCCGGTGCCTCGACCACCCGGTGGCCTGGCCGGCCGTGCTCGGCCAGCATCCGGCGGCGCAGCCGGATCAGGTCCTGCCGGTCCTCGTTCTTGTCGAGGATGAAGAAGACGTCCGTGCGGGCGAGCGCCTTGACCGCCTGCAGGGTGAGGTGGTCGGGGTCGCCCGCGCCGATGCCGATGACGAAGATGTGCCGCATGGGAGGCATTCTGCCGTCCGGGACGCCCTGGTCGCGTCGGCGGCCGGGAGGGGCGCGTCGCGATGTCGGGCGGCGGCCACCGTGATGTCACGTTCGAACCCTTGACCGGATCTTTTCCGTATCGCCATGATGGGCCGTCATGTTGTGACTCCGCCGCTGGGGGAAGTCCGGTTCGAATCCGGCGCTGGCCCGCAACGGTAGGCCGCCGGCTCCTGGTCGGAGGCGAGCCCGAGTACCCGTCGGCGGAGGTGTGTCGTCCCTCCTCCCGTCGTGGTCCGCGGGCCGGAGCCCCGAGGGCCGCCCCGGCTGTCGCCGCCGCCCTCCGGGCCCCTGCGCGCGGGCCCGGAAAGGTCACCATGCCCACGCTCCGCCGCGCCCTCGGTCTGCTCGCGATACCCGCCGTGGCGCTCGCCACCGCACTCCCGGCGGCCACCGCCGCCCACGCCGCGCCCGAGAACGCGCCCGCCGCCGCGACCTCGTCCCCGACGGTCCGCCCCGACGCCGCCGCGGGCGGCTGGCTGGCCCGCCAGCTCGTCGACGGCGACCACTTCGAGTCCGTCTTCAACGGGACCGCCTACCCCGACCAGGGCCTCACCATCGACGCCGTACTGGCCTTCGCCGCCTCGCGCGGCTCCGACGAGGCCGCCGCGAAGGCCACCGCCTGGCTGGCGAAGCCCGAGATCATCGGCGGCTACCTCGGCGACGGCACCACCGAGGCCTACGCGGGCGCGACCGCCAAGCTGCTGCTCGCCGTCGAGGTCCGCGGCGGGGACCCGGCGGCCTTCGGCGGCGTCGACCTGCCGGCCCGCCTGCGTTCGCTGCAGACCGCCGAGGGCCGGTTCTCCGACCGCTCCCAGTGGGGCGACTACAGCAACGCCTTCGGCCAGTCCCTCGCCGTGATCGCCCTGCACCGCACGCCCGGTGGCGCCCCGGCGGCGGCCGTGGACTTCCTGGCGAACAGCCAGTGCGCGGACGGCGGCTTCCCGCTCTCCTTCGGCCAGGCCGCCTGCACCAGCGACGCCGACGCCACCGCGCTCGCCGTCCAGGCCCTCGCCGCCACCGGCCGCGCCGCCAAGGCGAACACGGGCCTGGGCTGGCTCACCGCCCACCAGAACGCCGACGGCGGCTTCGCGGCCGCCGGGGCGACCGCCTCCAACGCCAACAGCACCGGCCTGGCCACCCAGGCGCTGCTCTCCGGCGGACGCCTCGGCCCTGGCCTCAAGGCGTGGGGCCGGCTGGTGAAGCTCCAGCAGGGCTGCTCCGCCGACCCGGCGGTCCGCGGTGCCGTCGCCTACGACGCGACCGGCTTCAACGCGGGCACCGGCGCCCGGGCCACGGCGCAGGCCGTCCTCGGCCTCGCGGGCACCCCGCTGTCCACGCTCTCCGCCTCCGGGGCCGCCCCCGACGCCCCGACCCAGGCCTGCCCGCCGGTTCCGGCCACGCGCTGAACCACGCTGACACCGCGAGGAGTTCACCGATGAGCGACACCCCCACCCCGGCCCGCCGTACGCTCGGGTCGATCGCCGCCTCGGCGGCCCTCACCGCCGGACTGCTCGGCGTCTGCGCCGTCCAGGCCCCGCAGGCGCGGGCGGCCGCCTGCGGCGGCACCACCGGCGTCACCGTCGTGGTCGACTTCACCGCCGTCGGCGGCGGCATCCAGACCGGCTGCGCGCCCGGCGACCCGGCCAGCGGCCTGGCCGCGCTCACCGGCGCCGGATTCTCGTACGCCTTCCACCCGCGCTACCCGGGCTTCGTCTGCACCATCAACGCCCTGCCGACGACCTGCACCAACCCGACCGGCAGCGCCTACTGGTCGTACTGGCACGCCCAGCACGGCGGCCCCTGGTCGTACAGCACCCTGGGCGCGGGCAGCTATGACCCGGCCCCCGGCGACGTCGAGGGCTGGTCCTTCGGCGCCGGCGCACAGCCGGGCACCACCGCGCCCTGACAGGCGGAGGGCCACCGGCGCCCCGTCCCCTTCTCCGGAAGGGGCCGGGG
>NZ_JBHVEU010000024.1:0-36769 GCF_042802075.1 Kitasatospora sp. NPDC057518 | reverse complement strand
GGGGCCCGCGCGATGGCGGGGCCGGGCCGGGCGGCAGTGCCCTAGACGGTGACGGACTCCCGGGCCGGGGCCGGCTCCGGGGCTGCGGTCGCGAGCTTGCTGCCCTCGACGTCCACGTCCGGTATCAGGCGGTCGAGCCAGCGCGGCAGCCACCAGGCGCGGCGGCCGAGCAGGGCGAGGACGGCCGGGACGATGGTCATCCGGACGATGAAGGCGTCGAAGGCGACGGCCGCGGCGAGGCCTAGGCCCATCATCTTGATCATCGGCTCGCTCATCCCGATGAAGCCCGCGAAGACGGCGATCATGATGAACGCGGCGGCGGTGACCACCCGGGCGTTGTGCCGGAATCCGGTGACGATCGCCTCACCGGGCTCCTCGCCGTGGACGAAGCCCTCGCGGATGCGGGTGACCAGGAACACCTCGTAGTCCATGGCGAGGCCGAAGACCACACCGATCATGAAGATCGGCATCATGCTCATCACCGGGCCGGTCTGCTCCACGCCGATCAGGTTGGCCAGCCAGCCCCACTGGAAGACCGCGACCACGGCGCCGAGCGCGGCGACCACCGACAGCAGGAAGCCGAGCGCCGCCTTCAGCGGGACGAGGAGCGAGCGGAAGACGATCATCAGCAGGATGACGGCGAGGCCGACGACCACGGCGAGGTAGGGCACCAGCGCGTCGGACATCTTCTGCGACACGTCGATGTTCATCGCCGTGGTGCCGCTGACCAGGACCGTCGCCCCGGTGGCCGTCTTCAGGCCGGCCGCGTCGTGGCGGATGGCGTGCACGATGTCCTTGGTCTCGGCCTCGCTCGGGCCGGTCGCCGGGACGGCGTTGAGCAGGGCCGTGTCGCCCGCCTGGTTGAACATCGGCGGCGTCACCGCGATGACCCCGGGCAGACCCGAGACCTTCTTGGCGACCTCGTCGGCGGCGGCCTTCGGGTCGGCGACGCCCTTGGCGTCCACCATGACCGTCAGCGGGCCGTTGAAGCCGGGGCCGAAGCCCTCGGAGAGCAGGTCGTACGCGCGGCGCTGGGTGGTGGAGGTGGGCTTGGACTCGTCCCCCGGCAGGCCGAGCCGCAGGTCGAGCGCCGGGGCGGCGAGCACCCCGAGGCCGATCACGCCGCCGAGCAGCACCGCGAGCGGGCGGCGCAGGATGAAGCGGGCCCAGCGGGCACCGCCGTTCTCCTTCGCGCCCGGGGCCGCCGCACCGCGGGCCTTGCGGGCCTTGCGCGGCAGCACCTTGCGGCCGAGGAAGCCGAGCAGCGCGGGCACCAGGGTGAGCGCGACCAGCACGGCTATGACGACCGTCCCGGCGGCGGCCATGCCCATCTTGGCCAGGATCGGGATGCCGACCACGGAGAGGCCGGCGAGCGCGATCACCACGGTGAGGCCCGCGAAGACCACCGCGGACCCGGCCGTGCCGACCGCCCGGCCCGCCGCCTCCTGGGGCGTCCGGCCCTCGGCGAGCTCGGCGCGGTAGCGGGAGACGATGAACACCGCGTAGTCGATGCCGACCGCGAGGCCGAGCATCATCGCGAGCGTGCCGGTGGTGGTGGAGAGCCCGAGCGTGCTGCCGAGCGCGGTGATCAGCGCCATGCCGAGGCCGACGCCGATGACGGCGGTGAGCAGCGGCAGGCCGGCCGCGAGCAGCGAGCCGAAGGTGATCACCAGGACGACGGCGGACAGCGCCATGCCGATCGCCTCGCTGCTGCCGCCCGCGTCGGGCTTGGCCATCAGCGCGGTGCCGCCGATCTCGACCTTGAGACCGGCGTCCCGCCCGTGCTGAGCGGCCTGCTCCAGGGTGTCGGTGGCGGTCTTGGAGACCTCGCCGGCCTTGGCGGAGTAGCTCACCGTGGCGTAGGCGGTGGTGCCGTCCGCGGAGACGGCGCCCTTCATCTTGAACGGGTCCACCGCGCTGGTGACCTGCTCGGAGCCGGCGAGCTCGCCGACCGTGCGCTCGACGGCCTGCTGGTTCGGCGCGGCGGTGATCTTCTGGCCGGAGGGGGCGACGAACACCAGGCGCGCCGAGGCCCCGTCGGCGTGGCCGCCGGGGAAGCGCTCGTTCATCAGGTCGAAGGCCTTCTGCGCCTCCGTGCCGGGCATCGCGAAGCCGTCGTCGGGTGCGGCGGGCGCCTTGGCCGCGAGGACTCCGACGGCCGCCAGCACGGCGACCCAGAGGAAGGTCACCAGCCGGCGCCGGACGAAGGTCCATCGGCCCAGACGGTAGAGGAACGTGGCCACGGGAGAGCGGACTCCTTCGGATGCGGTTCTCGGGATCGGGAGGTGCCGCGGCCGGCCGGACGTCCTGGTGGACGCGGTCCGCCGCAGCATGACCAATCCTTGATCGCCGACCCCTACTCCGTCGTCGTCCCTGCGCAGGCCGTTTGCGTACTGCGGACGCAGTAGTGCCCTCCCCCGTACGGAGGAGCGCGCGTCCTACCCCGGAAGCAGCCCCCGGACCTGCGGCGGAAGCAGATCCGGTCACCCAAGCGGTCCGCGGCGGCGGGCCGCGGACCGGTGGGCGAAGTAGCGTGATGTGCCTGACCCGTCCGCTGACGTGCGGTTCGGGAGGATCCGACCCGATCGGTGCTGCTTTCGCAGCCCGCCGCCGGAGGTGCCCCATGGGCGTTCCAGCCGCCCGCATCGTGTTCGACGAGAGCGACCGTGCGGCCGTCGCCGAAGCGGTGACCGAGATGCTCACCACCGGCGCGCTGACCCTCGGTCCGTGGACCGAGCGCTTCGAGCAGGCCTTCGCCACCGAGCACGGCGCCTCGCACGCCGTCGCGGTGAGCAGCGGCACGGCGGCGCTGGAGGTGATCCTGCGCGGCATCGACGTCCGGGGCCGCGACGTGGTCGTCCCCGCCGTCACCTTCTACGCGACCGCCGGCGCGGTGGTGCACGCGGGCGGGCGTCCGGTCTTCGCCGACGTCGACCCGGCCACCCTCGCGCTCTCCCCCGAGACCCTGGAGGCGGCGCTCACCCCGGACACCGCCGCCGTCGTCCTGGTGCACATCGGCGGGCTGGTCGGCCCGCAGGTCACCGCGGTGCGGGCGCTGTGCGACCGGCGCGGTATCCCGCTGGTCGAGGACGCCGCGCACGCCCACGGCAGCAGCTTCGACGGGCGCGCCGCCGGGACCTTCGGCCTGGCCGGGGCCTTCTCCTTCTACCCGACCAAGGTCACCACCAGCGGCGAGGGCGGGATGATCCTCACCGAGTCGCCGGAGCTGCGCGACGAGGCCCGGATCTACCGCGACCAGGGCAAGGGCTCCTTCACCACCAACCACCACGTGAAGCTCGGCTACTCCTGGCGGATGAGCGAGCCGCACGCCGCGATCGGGGCGGTGCACCTGCGCCGGCTGAAGGAGTTCATCGAGACCCGCCGGGCCGTCGCCCGCCGCTACGACGCGGCGCTGGCCGGGCTGGACGGCCTCGACCCGGTGCTCGAACCGCCCGGCTGCCGGGGCAACTACTACAAGTACGTGGCGCTGCTGCCGCCCGGGGTGGACCGCGCGGAGTTCAAACGGGCGGTGGCCGAGGAGCACGGGGTGCGGCTGTCCGGCGAGGTCTACGACCTGCCGCTGCACCTCCAGCCGGTGCTCGCCCCCTACCGGCGCGGGCCGCTGCCGGTGGCCGAGGACGTCTGCGCCCGGCAGGTCTGCCTGCCGGTGCACTCCGACATGACCGAGGACGAGACGGAGCAGGTGGTCGACGCCGTCTCCGCGGTGTACCGGCGCCTGGCCGGGTAGCCGGAGCGAAGGGAGCAGGATCGTGCGGATAGCCGTCACCGGAGGCTGCGGGTTCATCGGTTCACACGTCGTGGACCACCTGATCGCGGCCGGCCACGACGTCCTCGCGGTGGACACCACCGACAAGTACCTCAACCCGGACGCCGAGCACGCGCGGCTCGACATCCTCGACCTCGGGGCCCTCACCGCGGCGCTGGCCGGCAGCGAGGTGGTCTACCACCTGGCCGCCATGGCCGACGTCGAGCAGGTCTCCGCCGACCCCGTCCGCGCGGTGCGGACCAACATCGACGGCACCGAGGCCGTCCTGGAGGCCGCCCGGCGCAGCGGCCTGAGCCGGACCGTGCTGGCGAGCACCGTCTGGGTCTACGGGGCCGCCCTCACCGACGGGCAGATCGACGGCGGCGAACAGGAGCTGGACGAGCACGTGCCGATCGAGCTGGAGCACAGCGGCCATCTGTACGTGGCCACCAAGCTCGCCGCCGAGATGCTGGTGCACAGCTACCGCGAGCTCTACGGGCAGCACTTCACCATCCTGCGCTACGGCATCCCGTACGGCCCCCGGATGCGGGACGAGCTGGTCGTCGCCCGGTTCGTCCAGGCCGCGCTGACCGGTCGGCCGATCACCATCGCCGGGGACGGCCGGCAGAGCCGCAACTTCGTCTACGTCGAGGACCTCGCCGACGCCCACGTCCGGGCCCTCTCCCCCGCCGCCGAGGACCAGACCTTCGCGCTGGAGGGCTCGGCGGCCGTCTCGGTGCGGGACATCGCCGACACCGTGGACGCCCTGCTGGGGCCCGTCACCATCGAGCACATCGACGGGCGGAAGGCCGACTACGCGGGGCGGCGGATCTCCTCGGCACAGGCGAAGCGGCTGCTGGGCTGGTCGCCGAGCACCAACTTCACCGCCGGCGTGCAGCAGTACGCGGACTGGTACCGGGCCGCCGTCGGCTCGGCCGCCGGCGCCTGACGGGGGCCGCCCGATGCCGCACGCCCTGCTGGTCTCCGGCTCGCTCGGGCAGGGCCACGACGTGATGGCGCAGGCCTGCGCGGACACCCTGCGGGAACGCGGCTGGACCACCGGCACGGTCGATGCCATGGCCCTGCTCGGGCAGCGCTCCGGCGCGGCCGGGGAGGCGGTGTTCCGCCGGCTGCTCGACCTGCCCGGGGTGTACGACGCCTTCCACTTCTCGGCGCTGCGGCCGGGCGCCCGGCTCGCCCTGCTCGCCGACGCGGCGGCCCGCGCCCGGCTGGTCCCGGCGCTGCGGGAGCTGATCGCGGCGCAGCGGCCGCAGCTGGTGGTCTCGGTGTTCGCCACCGCGACCTCGGCGGTCAACCGGCTGCTGCGGCAGGCACCGGAGCGGGAGTTCCGGCACTTCGTGTTCTGCACCGACGTGACGCCGCACCGGCTCTGGGTGCAGGAGGGGACGGACCTGTTCCTGGTCACCTCGGAGGTCGCGGCGTGCGCGGTGCGGCGGTACCGGCCGGACGCCGACGTCGCCGTCGTGCCGGCGCCGCTGCGGCAGCCGTTCTACCGGCCGCCGGAACGGGCCGTGGCGCGCGCCGAGTTGGGCGTACCGGCGGGCGCCGCCTGCGTGCTGCTGATGTCGGGCTCCTGGGGGCTCGGCCCGCTCGCCCGCACCGCCGCCTCGCTGGCCGCCGCCGGGCCGCACGTGCTCGCGGTGGCCGGGCGCAACCGGGAGCTGGAGCGCCGGCTGCGGACCGCCGCGCGCCGGGAGCCCCGGCTGCACCCCTTCGGCTACACCGACCGCGTCCCCGCGCTGATGGCCGCCGCCGACCTGGTGGTCACCAGCTCGGGCGACACCTGCAGCGAGGCCCGGGCGCTGGGCCGGCGGCTGCTGCTCCTCGACGTGGTGCAGGGGCACGGGCGCGACAACCTCCAGCACGAGCTGGAGCTCGGCCACGCCGACGTCGCCACCGCCCGCCCGGCCGAGGTGGTCCGCAACGCCCTGGCCGCCCTCGGCCGCCCCGAGCCCGCACCGTCCGCCGGCGCCACACCGGAGGCCTGGCAGGCCGGGTTCGGGGCGGCGCTGCGACGGATGGGGCTGGGCTAGCCGCGCGGGGGACGTGGTGCGGCACGCGGGTGGCGGCCGGTGCGTCCGTCACCCCGGACGGTTCCCCGCGCCCGACGGCACCCGGTGGTCGCGGAGGGGGCCGAGGGTGAGGCGGTGGGTGCGGCAGTGGGCGGCGATCAGTGGGAGGGCGGCGAGGGTGGCGCGCCAGGAGCCGGGGGCAGAGGTGCAGTCGGAGTCGTGCAGCAGGAGGGTGGCGCCGCCGGTGAGGCCGGGGCGGGCGGTCGCGTAGACGGACTCGCCGGTAGCCTCCGCCGTCCAGTCGCGGCCCCAGGCCGTCCACAGCACGCTGCGCAGGCCGAGCCGGCGGGCGGCCAGGGCCGGGCCGGCGGTCAGGACGCCGTACGGCGGGCGGTACCAGCGCGGGCGGGCGCCGCAGAGTTCGGTCACGGCCTCGCTGGCGCGGCGCAGTTCGCGCAGGTCGCGGGCGGGGGCCGGGTACCACTGCTGCCGGTGGTGCCAGCCGTGGACGGCCACCTCGTGGCCGCGCAGCACCAGCTCGCGGCCGAGCCCGGGGGCGCGCTCCAGCATCGCGCCGAGCAGGAAGAAGGTGGCGCGGGCGCCGAGTTCGTCCAGCGCGTCGAGGACGTACGGGGTGCTGGCCGGATCGGGGCCGTCGTCGAAGGTCAGGGCGACGTGGCCGGGCGCGGTGCCGTGGCCGGCGGTGCGGCGGGCCAGGGTGCGGCGCAGTGGCGGCAGGCGGACGGCGGCCGGGGCGAGGTGCAGGAACTCCGCGCCGACGGCGAGGGCAGTGGCGGCGACGGCGGCGGTGCCCGTCCGGTGCACGGCGGCGCTCACTCGAAGCGGGCGGCCATCCGGCGGAACACGCCCGGTGCCACCCCGTGGAGGCGGGACGGGAAGCCGAGCCAGTGCGGGACGTAGAGGCGGTCGCGTTCGGTGGTGATGGTCGCCACCACCGCGTCCGCGACCCGGTCCGCCGGGACCAGCCTCGGCCAGTCGCGCTCGTACGGGGTGCCGCGCCGCTCGAAGAACGGGGTGTCCACCGCGCCGGGGAGCACCAGGCGCACCCCGACGCCCGTGCCGCGCAGCTCGTACCAGAGGCTCTCGGCGAACATCGTCAGCGCGCCCTTGGTGGCCGCGTAGCCGGACTCCTCCCGCGAGCCGACCTGGCCGACGATCGAGCCGAGCAGCACGATCCGGCCGCGGCGGCGCTCCAGCATGCCGGGCAGCAGCAGCCGGACCAGGCGCAGCGGGGCGGCGAGGTTGACCTCGATCATGCGGTCCAGGGTGTCGGAGGGCGTCTGCGCGTACGGGCCGCGCCAGCCCAGGCCGGCGCTCGCGACCAGGGCGTCCACCCGGCCGGTGTCGGCCAGGGCGGCCTCGGCGAGGCGGGCCGGGCCGTCCGGCTTGCTCAGGTCCTCGGGCAGGGCGCGGCCGCCGGTGCGGTCGGCGAGTTCGTCGAGGCGGGCGCGGTCGGTGCCGGAGAGCAGGGTGAGCCAGCCGGCGTCGGCCAGGCGGGTGGCGGTGGCGCGGCCGATCCCGGAGGAGGCGCCGGTGATCAGCGCGACGGGGCGGCCGGCCGGGTCCGGCGGGGGCTTCAGGGCCTTCCGGTCCACGGGAGCCGCGAGGTCGGTGACCTCCTTCGGGTCCGACCGCCGGGGTCGGGAGTGGGGCTCCTCCGCCATCGGGCACCTGCCGCTCTGTGACCGCCTAGCCGTCCGTTTTGTCCGGCAAGTCACCTTCGCACGGCGGAGCCGTCCGGGCTACCGGGGCGGTACGGCGGGCTCCGCCTCGGCGTCCCGGTGCGGGGCGGTCGGCTCCGCGGGCCCGCCCTCGGGCTCGCCGAAGCGGGAGAGCACGAAGGTGCCGCCCACCGCCACCGCGAAGCCCGTCAGCGCGCACCACTCGAACCCGGGGCGCGCGGCGTCCCCGAGCACCGTCACGCCGACCAGCGCCGGGCCGAAGGTCTCGGTCACCGTCCCGGCGGCGGTCGCGGCCGTCACCGTGCCGCGCTGCAGGGCCAGGGCGTAGGCGAGGTAGCCGCCGAGGCCGCCGACGGCGAGGGCGTAGGCGGCCGGGTCGGTGAGCACGGCGACCGGGCCGGAAACGTCCAGTACCCGTACGGCCAGGCTGGTCACACCGAAGCCGGCCCCGGCCAGCAGTCCCAGGCCGGCCGCGGCCGCGTTGCCCTCCCGCCGCACCAGGACCAGGGTGGCGAGCAGCAGGACGGCGGTGGTGGCGAGCAGCGCCCAGTGGAAGGCGGGCGCGGCGTGGTCACGGCCCTCCCGGCCGGAGCCGAGCGCCAGCAGGGTCAGGCCGACGACCACGGCGAGGATGCCCGCGAGGTCGCCGCGGCGCAGCCGTGCGCCCAGCAGCCAGACGGCGGCCAGGGCGGTGACGGCCAGGCTGGCGTTGGTGACGGCCTGGACGAGGAAGAGCGGGAGGGTGCGCAGGGCGACGATGCTCAGCGCGAAGCCGACGATGTCCAGCAGGGTACCGAGGAGGAACTGCCAGGACCGCGCGAGCGCGGCGAGCAGGCCCGCCCGGACCCGGTCGGCGCGCGGGGCCGACCGCGCCCCGCGCGCCTGGAAGACCGCCCCGAAGCCGAAGCAGACGGTCGCGACCAAGGCGGTGGTGAGTCCCAGCAGCATGCCTCTCCCAGCCTCCCGGGGCAGCGTCGATCCACCACCAGTCTGGGGCCGGGGGGACGGGGTCGCACGGGTGGAGCGGGTGCGACGGGAGCGGCGCCGGACGGGATCGGCTGGGCCCGCCGGGTGGACCCGGGCGGCGCGCGGTTTGCCGACGGACGGTGTCGCGTCATCCCTGATCCATGATTCAGCACGCCATGCCGCTCGCCGCATCCGGTCTGAAGATCGACTGGGCCAGGATGCCGACCTACAACACGATCATGTCGGTGGCCGCCGGCGCCGGACTCCTGCTGGTGGTCGCCCTGGGGCGCCGGCTCCTCGTCCAGGGGCGCAGCACCACGCTCGAGGGCTGGGCGCTGGCGTTCGGGGCCCTCGGGTTCACGCTCGTCACCACCGGCCTGCACATGACCCTGACCTGGCCGCTGGCCGGGCAGGGGTTCCCGTTCGACAACGTCATCTTCGGCGAACCCGCCCTGGCGTTCGGCGTCTTCCTGCTGACCGCCTCCTTCTACCTCTGGAAGCGCGGCAGCGAACTGCTCGCCGCGGACGGCGTCGACCGGACGGTCCGGGTGGCCGCGCCGATCTCGGTGTTCGTCTTCGGCATGGGGCTGGCCTGCTTCGGCATCGCCGCCGCGGGCTGGAAGTACACGCTCTTCGCCGCCCCGCCGGAGGAGCCGATCTCCGGGGAGTTCTCGGACTGGCCGTGGCTGGAGGCGAGCTTCATGTCCGGGCTGTACGTGCTGGTCGGCATCGGGGCGCTGCTCTTCCCCTTCGCGCTGCGGGACCCCCGGCGGTGGATGAGCCCGGTGATCGGCGTCGTGTGGGGGCTGGCCGGCCTCGCCTTCCTGGCGTTCGGCGGGCTGAACTACTTCACCCACATCGGGCTCATCGTCAACACCATGTGACCGGCCGCGGGTGTGGCCGGGGCGCCCCGTCACGGCCGGACGGCCACCCCCGCGTACAGCGAGACCTCCTCGGCGGCGACGGGCGCCTCGTCGGGGGACGGCCGCCACTGCGCGATGGGGACGAGCCCCGGCTCCAGGAGGGTCCAGCCGTCGAAGAAGCGGGCGATCCGCGGCCGGGTGCGGGCCTGGGCCGCGGTGCCGGCCGCCTCGTAGATCCGGGTCAGTGTGGCGATGTCCTCGGGTGCGAACTCGGGGCTGACGTGGGTGATCACCAGGGCGCTGCCCGGGACGAGGGCGGACTTGAGGTGCTCGACCAGCTCGTACGCGCCGTGGGTGTCGGGGACGAAGTGGAGCAGGGCGTTGAGGGAGAGCGCGACCGGGCGGGACAGGTCGAGGGTCTCCCGCAGTCCGGGGGCGGCGAGCAGCCGGGCCGGGTCGGTGGCGTCGGCCTCGACGTAGGCGGTGCGGCCCTCGGGGGTGCCGGTGAGCAGGGCCTGGGCGTGCGAGAGCACGATCGGGTCGTTGTCGGCGTAGACCACCCGGGCGTCCGGCCGGACGCCCTGGGCGACCTCGTGCAGGTTGGGCGAGGTGGGGATGCCGGTGCCGATGTCGAGGAACTGGTCGAAGCCGAGCTCGGCGAGGGCACGGGTCGAGCGCTGCATGAAGGAGCGGTTGACGCGGGCGGCGGCGCGCAGCCAGGGCGCGACGGCGAGGGCGTGTCCGGCGGCCTCGCGGTCGGCGGCGAAGTTGGTGAACCCGCCGAGGAAGTAGTCGTACATCCGCGCCGAGTGCGGAACGTTGAGCCGCAGGTCCACTCCGTCGTAGAGACCCATCCGTGTTCTCCCCCCGGTGCCGTGCCCGATCGATCCTCCCCGCCCACGATAGGCGCGGCCCCTCGTGTTCCGAACAGCTTCCGGGCGTTCCAACCAACCGCTGGTTCCCATGAGATGACAATCTGTATTCGGATTGCAGCCTGGAGTGACAGGCCTGATGGAATGAGGATGGGCGCAGACAGCCCGACCCTCGGGTGGCCCGGTGCGCAGCCGGCGGCCACGGAAAGCAGGCCCGATGACGATCGACAGGGGCGCCCCGACGCGCAGGCACCGGGGCGGAACGGCCGTGGCGTACCTCCGCGGGACGGCGGCGGAGCCGACGGCCGACACCGACCCCGGACTCCGCTCCGACCCCGAACTTCGCCTGGGCCTCCCCTACGCGGCCTTCTGCGAGACCCACGAACCCGCCTGGCGCGCCCTGGCCCTGACCCGGATAGGCAGCCAGTCCGACGCGGAGCTGGTGGTCTCGGCGGTGAAGGCCGACCTGGCCCGCTGCTGGTCGCAGGTGCTCCGGTTCGAGGAACCGGCCGCGTACGCCTGGCGGTTGGCCAATCGGCACGTCGCGGACTGGGTGGCCGCCGAGGAGCCGGTCGAGGTGGAGGCGGTCACCTTCGCGGCGGTGATCGGCGCCTTCAAGCAGGTGGCGAAGGGGCTGCTGCACAGCGAGGCGGACGAGGTGCGGCTGTACGCGGCGATCCTCGAACTGCCGGACCGGCAGCGGGACGTGGTGATCCTGCGGTACCTGCTCGGCCTGCACGTCAAGGTGATCGCGGCGTACCTGGGGCGGCCGGTGGCGACGGTGCACTCCAACCTCCGGCACGCCCGGGAGAGGCTGGCCCGCCGGCTCGGGGTGGGCGAACTCCCGGACGGCGGCGGCGAGCTGTGACGGCGGCACCGGAGGACCGGGCCCCGGACGGACCGGGCCGGGCCGACGGCGGGCGCACGGTGTTCCGCGTCCCGCGGCCCGAACGCGCCCATGCGGAGCGGATCGCCGCCGTGCGCCGGGCGCGGCTCACCGCCGCGCCCGCGCACCTGCCCTCGGAGCACGAGCAGGCGGCGTTCGAACTCGGCCTGGTGGTGGCCCTGGTGCTGGGCGCGCCGGACGCCTCGCGCGGACTCGACCTGCTGGTGAACGCGCGCCGGATCCAGCCGGAGGGGGCCGAGGTGTTCGGCGCGCTGCTGTACGCGACCGGCAAGGAGGAGGGCGCCGAGTTCTGGTGGCGCTTCGCGGCCGGCTCGGGCAGCGGGACGGCCGCGTACTGCCTGCACCTGCACCACCTGATGCTCGGCGAGACCGACGACGCCGACTACTGGCGGGCCTGGTCGGACCAGCTGGCCACGGCCGAACGGCCGCCCGGGCCACGGGCGTTGCGGATGAACCGGCCGCTGCTGCCGGACGACGTGCGGCGCGACATCCTCTCCCGGGTGCACCACGGGCTGGCCCCGCAGCTGCCGCCCGCCCTGGTCGCGGTGATCGACCGGCTGCCGGTGCAGGACAGCGGCGAGGAGGAGGTGCCGAGCCCCTGGGGGCTCACCTCGGGGGCGACCTCCGCCTGTTCCTGGGAGGGCCTTCCGTGGGTCCCGGTGGATGATCACGACGCCCCGTGGGGGTGAGCGCCGTACGGACCGCCGTGATCATCCCTTCAGGTGAGCACGGACAGCCGGGCGGCCACGGCCGGGTCGCGCCCGCTGCCCGCCTCGGTCCGCTCCCCCGCCGGAGCGGCGTACCGGACGACGTAGTGGTGCGGCGCCATCGCGGTGTCGCGTCCGGGTAGGGCGGCGACCACCGCACGGTGGGCCTCGACCGGGCCGAACGAGGGGTCACCGGTCGCCAGCTCCACCACCAACTTCCCCTCCTCCTCGGAGAGTCGGTGCTCCCCGAGGGCGGTCCGCAGCAGTTCGCGGACGGCCGCGAGGTCGATCCAGGCGCCGTCGACCAGCCGCCATTCGCCGCTCCGGCCACCCCCCGGCGGGCCGAGCACGGCGGGCAGGTCGGACAGCAGCACCGGGCCCTCGGCGGCAGCCGCGAGCAGGGCCGGCAGGGCCCGGGCGAAGCCCTCGGTCTCCTCGGGGTCGAGCACCTGGGGGCAGGCGATCAGGGCGAAGTCGAGGCTGCCGGTGATCCGCAGGATGGTGAACATCAGCCGGACCGGCAGCGGCGGGGCGGGCAGGACGGTGAGTTCGGGGTCGACGACCGGGGGCGGCTGGGCGTCGGCGACGGCGGCCGGGATGGTGAGGCTCAGGTCGTTGACGACCACCTGGCGGGAGAACCGGGCCCCGCGCAGGTGGGCGGCGTCGTCCACCAGCTGCCAGACCTGCTGGGCGTCCAGGGTGCTGTGCCAGTAGGCGCTCAGCGAGGCGGACTTGGCGCGGCCGATCAGCTGGTCGAGGTCGGCCGCGCCGGTGTCGAGCAGGACCAGCGCGTCCTGCGCGAGGGTGCCCACGTGGTCGATCAGGGCGGCGCGCTGGCGGTTGGCGGAGAGCGCCGAGAGCACCAGCTCGCGGCGGCCGGAACGGTGGGCGACCAGCGCGGCGAAGGCGGCGAGCAGGACGACCGACGGACTGGCGCCGGTGCGCCGGCAGACGGCGGCGAGGTGGTCCGCGGCGGTGCGCGAGCGGACCAGCAGGGCGCTGTGGTCGCCGGGCGGGCCGGTGATCCGCGCGTCGGCGAAGACGACCTGCGGGCCGGCGGTCAGGACCCGGGCCCAGTGCCGCAGTGCGGCCGCGACCCTGCGGCGGCCCTGGGCGCTCTGCTCCGCGACGGCGACCTCCAGCGGGGTCGGAGCGGTGACCGGCGGCAGCTCCTTCCCGGCGGCGAGGGCGTGCCAGTCCTGGATCAGCACCGCGGTGGCAGCGCCGTCGGCACCCGCGTGACAGACCACGGCGACCAGCCGCAGCAGCCGCTCGCCCGCGGCGAGCATGGTGAACCGGACCCGCGGCGGAGCATCGAGGGACACCGGGACGGCGACATCCGCCCGGCCCAACTCGGCGGCCTGCCTGTCCAGTTCGGCCTCGCTCCGACCGCCGGCCTCGACCACCGTGACGGCGAACCGGCCGTTCCGGTGCACCACCTGGCGGTCCGGGAAGCCGTCCGGGCCGGGGCCCGCGGGGAAGGAGGTCCGCAGCGACTCGTGGCGTTCGACCAGCAGGCGCAGGGCGACCAGCCCGGCGGGGACCGAGACGCCGTCGGGCACCGGCCAGACGGAGTCCTTGTTGATCCCCTCGGGCGGGTCGCGCCGGATGCAGAGGACCATGTTGCCCTGGCCCCGGGTGAGCGGGCCGGAGCCGCCGCCCTCGGCGGCATAGCGGACGGTGATCCGCCTGGGGGTCGCTGTCGTGCCGCGCGGTGTCGCGCCGAGTGACGTCGGATCGTTCGGTGGGGCGTCCTGCGGTGTCACGTCGTACGCGCCTTTCGGCTCGCCGGGGAGGGCCGGGGAGGGTTCGGCAGGGGGTGTGACCGGGACGCTACCAGCGCCCTCGCTCGCTGGTCCAGACCAAACCTCGACGGACCCGATCTACCGTCAATTTGCTTTCCACTCACGGCAGTTGACATGTATCGGAGATTCCCCGAGGGCCGCCACGGCAGCCCGGAACGGCTCTGCCGCGGGAACGTCGCGGAGCCGGGACGGGCCGGTGCCGAGCCCGCCCGGGTCGGCCACCAGCACCGGGGAGGGGCCGCCCACGAGCACGCCGAAGGACTGCGCGAGCCGCCCGCCGTACGCCTTGACGCAGGCCTCGCGGCGGCACCACAGGGTGGTGAACCGCGCCGCCCGCTCGGCCGGTTCGACGGGCTCGGCGACGAACCGCGCCTCCTCGGACGGGAACCAGCGGGCGGCCATCCGCTCGGCCGTCCGGGGGTCGTGGAGCCGCTCGACGTCGACGCCGACCGCCCGCCCCTCGGCGAGGGCCAGCGCCGCGAACGCCCCCGAGGCAGACCAGCTGACCCGCAGCCCACCGGCCGACGCGGGCTCGGGCTTGCCGTGCGGACCGTACCGCCAGACCAGTGCGGCCGGGGGCACACCGAGCCGGGCGGCGACCAGCCGCCGGACGGCGCCGCGCACCACGGTGAAGCGCTCGCCCGCCCCTGGGTCCATCCGCGCCGCCCGGGCACGTTCGTCCGGGTCGAGCAGCGGCCACAACTCGGCGGCCGGCACAGCTGGTTGACGCGTATCGATCAGCCAGAGGTCGATCGCCGTCACGGCAGGGCCAGCGTGCTGAGCACGCCGAGCCGACGGTCGTACCCGGCCAGCAGCGCGGGCCGGCCGTCCGCCCGCCACCGCGGGAGGTGGTCGGCCAGCTCCGCCCAGAGGCCGGTGAACGGCTGGGCCGGCGGGGGCTCCCCGGCCCCGAAGCCGGGGCCGAGCAAGAGCGCCGCCTCCGGCCCGAGCTTCTCGGCCTCGGCCCGGACCGCCTCCGCCGGGGAGGCCTCGCCCCGGGTCTGCCGGACGGCCAGGCCCTCGCCGGGGGCCTCCTCGCAGACCAGCACCACCACCGCGTGCCGCTCCGGCAACGGCACCGGCCCGGACGGTTCGTAGTGCAGCGCGCTCTGTTCGGCGAGCACCACCACGGCCCGGCGGCAGGTGCCGGTGCGCTGGTGGGCGGCGGCCAGCCGCAGCGCGGTGAAGGCCGCCGCGCCGCCCTGGTCGCAGACCGCGAAGGAGAGCGGGCTCCCCGGGACGGACCGGCTGAGCGCCAGCGAGGACGGTGCGCCGGGCCGGACGTCCGGGGTGTCGAAGGCCAGGATCAGCAGGTCCGCCGGCTCGTCCTCGGCCAGCGCCTCGCGCAGCGGTCCGGCGGCCAGCTCCTCGTAGGAGTGGCCGACGCCCTCGCCCAGCAGGTCCTCGCGCAGCGGCAGGCCGTAGGGGCGGACGAGGTCGGAGACGAAGACCCGCAGGTCCGGGTGGAGCGAGGTCTCCGAGCGGCCGTCGGAGCGGCGGGCGAGCACCCGGGTGATCCGCAGGCCGGTGGGACCGGGGGCCACCCGGTCAGTCCTCGGGGATGACGTGCCCGGCGACGTAGTCGGCCAGCCTGGTGACCGACCGCAGGTCGTCCTCGGTGATCTGCTCGACGTCCACCTGGATGTCGAGCGACTCCTCCAGCTCCAGGATCAGCTCGATGGTGCCGGCCGAGGTGAGGCCGAGGTCGTCGAAGAGGCAGGCGTCCTGCGGGATCTCGGGCAGTTCGCGCTTGAGGACGCGCGGCAGGAGCTCGCCGATGCCGTGCAGGATGCGCTCGCGCAGTTCGGGGTCGGTGGTCTGGACCGCGGCTTCTGACATGGGTGTCCCGTCCCGTCGTACGTGGGATGTGTGCTCCGGGGCTTGCAGGCGCCCCGGGGCTCTGGGGTGGCGTGGGAAATGTGGTGTGGGAAATGCGGCGTCGCTGTGCGGACGACGGCCGCCGGAGGAGTCGGCGGGCCGTCAGTACCGCATGGCCATCGCGGAGAACGTGGCTCCGACACCGGCGGCGGCGATCAGGTAGTGGTCGCCGCGGCGGAGCAGCCCCCGCGTGGTGGCGGTGTGGAGATTGATGAGGCTGTCTGAGGCGAAACTGTGCCCGACCGACCGCACGTTGTCCAGCACGACTTTCTCGACCGGATAGCCGATCCGGCGCGCGATCATCCGCCAGGACGCCTGGTTGACGTTGTGCGGCAGGATCGCGGCCAGGTCGGAGAGGTCCAGACCGGCCTGGTCCAGGGCGGCCTCGATCGCCTCCACCATCACGTTCGGGTACTCGCGCTGGTAGCGGGCGAGCAGGTCCGGGTCCTCGGCCAGCCGGCCGTCGAACTCCGGGCGCTGGCGCACCGCGAAGGAGAGCATCCGGTGGCGCTCGCCGTCGGCGCTGACCAGGCAGGCGGCCGCGCCCTCGGCGAAGATGCCGGTCTCGGGCACCACCTGGGCGTCCCTGGTGAAGGTCTTCTCGCCGGTCAGCACCAGGGCGAGCGCCGCCGGGTCGGGTTCGGCCGCGAGCAGCCGGCCGGCCAGGTCGATGGCCAGCAGGCCCACCGCGCAGGCGTGGTGGGTCACCGTGAAGGCGTCGGCGTGCGCCAGGCCACGGGTTTCGAGCAGGTCGTGCAGCGGGTTGAGCGGATGGGGCACCGCCACCGGCATGCTGCGGGCATGGATCACGAAGCGGACGTCGCGTTCGCGTCCGCGCAGCTCCGGCAGGTTGTCCAGGGCGGCTTCGAGCAGGTCGGGCAGCGTCCCGGTCGGATCCAGACGTAGCTGGTCCAGGCCGTGGAAGCGGCGGAAGAGACGGAGTTGACGTGGGGTCAGGCCGATGCGCTCGCCCACCGCCTCGATGGGAACGGCGTGTGGGGGGAGGTGGACGGCCACTGCCTCCAGTGCGGTCACCCGGGCTAGTATTCCGACGCCCGCCGGGTCGCACAAGTGATCCCGGGCCCCTCCACCGTCGCCGCCGCTCCCCGGAAGCCGCCAACTGCGCTCCGGCGCGGCCGCGTTCACCCCCGTGCCGTCGAGCAGGTGGGAGATCTCTCATGCCGAACCCTGAACCCCTCCACCCCGACGCCCCGTTGGACCCGGAGCTGGTGGCCCTGCTGGTCGAGGCGGCCGGCGCGCCGCCCGACTGGGCGCGCCACGTCACCCCGGACGCCCGACTGGACGGCGACCTGCTGCTGGACGAGGACGAACTCGCCGACCTGTCGCTACGGCTGCGCGAGCGCTTCGGTCCGCGGGCCGACCTGGCCGCGCTGCGCGCCGGGCTGGACCTGGCCGCCCTGGAGGCCCTGACCGTCGCCGACCTGCGGCGACTGCTCCCCGAGGAGGACGCGCGATGACCCGGTTCCTGCTGGTGATGCCGCCGTTGACCGGCCACGTCAACCCGGCCGCGGGCATCGCCGCCGAGCTGACCGCACGCGGCCACCAGGTCGCCTGGACCGGCACCGAGTCCGTGCTGCGCCCACTGCTCGGCCCGCACGCCGAGGTGCTCGGCACCGGCACCCGGGCGTTCCGGGCCCAGGGCGGGCACGGGCTGGCCGCGCTGCGCACGCTCTGGGAGGGCTTCATCGTCCCGTACGCGCGGTTCACCGCGAAGCCGCTGGACGCGATCGTGCGGGAGTGGCGGCCGGACGTCCTGCTGGTCGACCAGCACACCCCGGCGGGCGCGCTGGTCGCGCACCGGCACGGGCTGCCGTGGGCGTCCTTCGCGCCGGGGGCGATGGAACTGGGGCGCCCCTACCGGGCGTTGCCGCAGGTCGAGGCCTGGATGGCCGGGCTGCTGCGCGGGCTGTGGGAGCGCGCCGCGCTGCCTCCGGAGGAGTACCTGGACCCGCGCTTCTCCCCCGCCCTGGTGCTGGCGACCACCGGTCCGGCGCTGACCGGTTCGGCCCCGCCGCCGGAGCACGCGCTGGTCGGGCCGGTGCTGTCGGTACGGCCGCACGACCCGGACTTCCCGTGGGAGCGGCTGCTGCCCGGCCGGCGGCGGGTGCTGGTCACCATGGGCACGCTGGCCGGCGAGCTGGGCGCGGACTTCCTGGCCCGGTCCGTCCGGGCGCTGGAGCTGTGCGGCGACGACGTGCAGCCGGTGTTCGCCGCGCCGCGCGGACTGCTGCCCGAACTCCCGCCCCGGGCCGTGGCGGTGGACCGGGCGCCGGTGCTGGAGCTGATGGCGCGCGGCGAGCTGGACGCGGTGCTCTGCCACGGCGGGATGAACACCGTGGGCGAGGCGCTGGCGCACGGCCTGCCGCTGGTCACCGCGCCGATCCGGCACGACCAGCCGGTCGTGGCCGGCCAGGTGGCGGCGGCCGGCGCGGGGCTGCGGGTGCCGTTCGCGCGCGTCTCGCCGGAACGGCTGGCGGGCGCACTGCGGGCCGTACTCGACTCCACAGAGTACCGGCGGCGGGCGGTTCAGGTCGGCGCGGAACTGCTGGCCGGGGGCGGTGCGGTGGTCGCGGCGGACCGGCTGGAGGCGCTCGGCCGAACGGGCCCGGGCCGGCGCCCTGTAGCAGACCGGGAGACCGCACGTCCATTGGTCTAGGCCATTGTTTCCGGGGCGGGGTTCGCCCTAGGGTGTCGCAGCGGCACCGCCCTCCGCAGGTGCCGGGCCCCGCCTTCCCAGGTGCCGTGGCAGCCCATCCCCGCACGGGAGTTCCCGTTGATCGAGACCACGGGACTGCGCAAGTCCTACCGCAAGAAGACCTCCCGCCGCGGCGGCGACGACACCACCGTCGACGCCGTCCGCGGCATCGACCTGTCGGTCGCCGCCGGCGAGATCTACGGCTTCCTCGGCCCCAACGG
This sequence comes from Kitasatospora sp. NPDC057518, assembly GCF_042802075.1. Lineage (NCBI taxonomy): Bacteria > Bacillati > Actinomycetota > Actinomycetes > Kitasatosporales > Streptomycetaceae > Kitasatospora > Kitasatospora sp. NPDC057518. Next base: position 18,332 of record NZ_JBHVEU010000024.1, on the reverse strand, counting down.
CGCCGGGAAGACCACCACCCTGCGCATGCTGGCCACCCTGATCCGCCCCGACGGCGGACAGGCCGTCATCGCCGGGGCCGACCTGTTCACCGACCCCGCCGGGGTCCGCCGCCGGATCGGCTATGTCGCCCAGGGCGGCGGCACCACCGACAACGTCAGCGCCCGCGAGGAACTGGTGCTCCAGGCCCGGATGTACGGCGCGGCCAAGGCACAGGCCGGCCAGGCCGCCGCGGACGCGCTCAAGGCCTTCGACCTGACCGGGTTCGGCGACCGCCCGTGCGCCACCTACTCCGGCGGCCAGCGCCGCCGGGTGGACATCGCGCTCGGGGTGATCCACCAGCCGCGGGTGCTGTTCCTGGACGAGCCCACGGTCGGGCTGGACCCGGCCAGCCGGGCGTACGTCTGGGAGGAGATCCGCCGGCTGCGCACCGAGGGCATGACGGTGGTCGTCACCACCCACTACCTGGACGAGGCCGACGCGCTCTGCGACCGGGTCGCCATCGTCGACCACGGCCAGGTGGTGGCCGAGGGCACCCCCGAGGCGCTCAAGCGCGAGATCTCCGGCGACGTCGTCCTGGTCGGGCTGGACGCCGCGGAGGCCGCCTTCGAGCGCGCGGCCGCGGTGCTGCGCCCGCAGCCGTACCTGCACCGGCTGGAGCAGAACGGCGACGAGGGGCTGCGGCTGTACCTGGAGGACGGCGCCGCCGCCATCCCCCAGCTGCTGCGCGCGCTGGACGCGGCGGGCCTGACGCCCGGCACCGTGCAGCTCCAACGGCCCAGCCTGGACGACGTGTTCCTGGCCCGCACCGGGCGCTCGCTGCAGCAGTCCTGACCCCGCACCGGGCGCCCGCCGCAGCAGTCCCGGCCCGCAGCGGCCGCCCGCCGTGGCAGTCCCGACCCCGCACCACCCGGCCCCGCACACCTCCCTGGGGAGACCGTGAAGCTCGCCCGCGACACCTGGCTGGTCTTCCAGCGCCAGCTGCTGCTCATGATCCGCACCCCGATCTGGATCGCCGTCGGCATCATCCAGCCCGTGTTCTACCTCCTGCTGTTCGCCCCGCTGCTGAAGAAGGTGCTCGCCTCGGAAGGCGCGCGCAGCTACGCCGACGTCTACCAGGTGTATGTACCTGGCCTGTTGGCGGTGCTGTGCATCTTCGGCGGGCTGTACACCGGCTTCAGCCTGCTCGGCGAGCTCAGGTCCGGCATCATCGAGCGCTCGCGGGTGACCCCGGTGAGCCGGCTGGCGCTGCTGCTCGGGCGGGCGATGCGGGAGATGGTGGCGCTGCTGGTGCAGGCCGTCCTGATCACCCTGATCGCGCTGCCGTTCGGGCTGCGGGTGAGCCCGCTGAACCTGCTGCTCGCCTACCTGCTGCTGGGCCTGCTGGCGCTGATGACCTCGGCGATCTCCTTCGGCATCGCGCTGATGGTGCCGACCGACGCGGCGATGTCGCCGGTGGTCAACACCATCGCGCAGCCGATCGCGCTGCTGTCCGGGGTGCTGCTGCCGCTCACCCTGGCGCCGGAGTGGCAGCAGCAGGCGGCCAGGTGGAACCCCTTCTACTGGGCGGTGGAGGGCATGCGCGCGCTGTTCTCCGGGCACGCCGGGGACGACGTGGTCTGGCAGGGGCTGCTGGTGGTCACGGTGATGACCGTCCTGGCGGTTTACTGGTCGGCCCGGCTGTTCTCCACCCGGGTGCGCTGACGGACGGCACGGAGGGGCCCGGCTCGCGATGAGCCGGGCCCCTCCGTCGTCCCCGTCGCGACCTCAGGCGGTCAGGAAGGCCGCCAGCTTCGCCACGCCGTCGATGATCTGCGCCTGCGTCAGCGAGCTGACGGACAGCCGCAGCCGGTGCTCGCCGCCGCCCGCCGGGTAGAACGGCGCCATCGGCGTCCAGAGCACCCCGTGGTCGCGCGCGCAGCGCTCCATGGCCGCCTCGTCGGCGACGAACGGCACCGTCAGCACGGCGAAGAAGCCGCCGTCCGGCCGGGTCCAGGAGATGCCCAGCCGGCGCCGCACGGAGGCCGGGAAGTGCCGGTCCAGCTCCCGCAGCAGGGTGTCCATGCCCGCCGCGTAGTGGGCCGTGGCAGGGGCGTTGGCGGCCCGCAGGCGGCAGTCGTGGGTCAGCAGCATGCCGCCGATGACGGCCTGGCTGAGCGCGGGCGTGTTGACCGTCGTCATGCTCTTCAGCTTGGCCAGCTCGTCCGCGAGCAGGCTGCGCCGCCCGTCGGGGCCGGCCACCTCCTGGTCGGCGACCACGTAGCCGAGGCGGGCCCCGGGGAAGCAGGTCTTGGCGAACGAGCCCAGGTAGACGACCTGGCGGCGGCGGTCCAGCGCCTTGAGGGTGGGCCGCTGCCCCGGGGTGCGGGAGAAGAAGCCGTACGGGTTGTCCTCGACGACGAGCACGCCCTCCTCGGCCGCGGCCTCCAGCAGCCCGGTGCGGGCCGCGACCGGCATGCTGGTGCCGGAGGGGTTGGCGAAGTCCGGGACGACGTAGAGGGCGCGCGGACGGCGCCCCTCGGCCCGCACCGCGCGGGCGGCGGCGCGGACCGCCGCCGGGTCGGGGCCGCCGTCCGGGCCCTCGGGGACGGGGCGGACGGTCAGGTCGAGCAGCCGGGCGGCGCCGGTGACGCCGACGTAGCAGGGCGAGCTCACCAGCAGGACGTCGTCCGGGCCGGCGCACAGGGCGCGCAGCGTCAGCAGCATGCCCTCCTGGGCTCCGACGGTGACCACCACGGCCCCGGGGTCGACGGTCAGGCCCTCGTCGTTGGCCAGCGCGCGGGCGACCAGGTCGTTGATGAGGCCCTTCGTCGGGCCGTACTGGAACAGCGCGGTGCGCACCGCGTCCCGGCCGAGGCCGCGGTCGGCCAGGTGGGCGAGGTACGTCTCCAGGTAGGCCGGGACGTCCTCGGGCTCGAAGAAGCCCTCGTAGGGGCGGCCGGGGGCGAAGGAGACGGCGTCCGGGTAGCGGGTGGTGACCTCGTTGAGGAAGGTCATCGCGTCCAGCAGCGGATCGGCCAGGGAGGCGTGCAGGTCGTCCAGTCGGAGGTCCGCCGCGGCGCCTCCCGGAGCGGGCGGAGCCGTCATCGCAGCGCCTCCCGGAGACACCCGGCCGCGAAGGCCTGGGCCTCGGCGGCGTCGTCCAGGGTGCCGGTCATGGCGAAGAAGCCGTGCGGCATGCCCGGGTAGCGGCGCAGCTCGACCGGGACCCCTGCCGCGCGCAGCGCCTCGGCGTACTGCTCGCCCTCGTCCCGCAGCGGGTCGTACTCGGCGGTCAGCACGGTCGCGGGCGGCAGGCCGGCCAGGGTGGCGGCGCGCAGCGGGGAGGCGTACGGGCTGGCGCCGTCGCCCCGGTCGGCCAGGTAGTGCCCCCAGTACCAGTCCACCGAGCGGCGGTTGAACAGTGCCGGGTCGTCGTGGTCGCGCAGCGACGGGGTGTCGGCGCCGTGGTCGGTGTTGGGGTAGACCAGCAGCTGGTGGCGCAGGGCGGGGCCGCCCTCGGCACGCAGCAGGAGGGTGAGCGCGGCGGCGAGGTTGCCGCCGGCGCTGTCGCCGGCGACCGCGATCCGGTCCGGGTCGACGCCGAACTCCTCGGCCCGTTCGACGAGTTGCAGCAGTGCGGCGCGGCTGTCGTGGAGCGCCGCGGGGAAGGGGTGCTCGGGGGCGAGCCGGTAGCCGACGGAGGCGGTGACGCAGCCGACGGCGTTGGTGAGCCGGCGGCAGATCGCGTCGCTGGTGTCGGGCGAGCCGAGCGTCCAGCCGCCGCCGAACAGGTAGAGCAGGGCGGGCAGTCGGCGGCCGAGCGGCTCGGGGCGGTAGAGCCGCAGGGCGAGTTCGCCGCCGGGGCCGGGGACGCGGTGCTCCTCGACGGCGGCGACCGGCTCGGGCGTGCCGGCCGCCGCGCGGATGTCCGCGAGGTCGGCGGCACGGGCCTCGGCGAGGGTGAGGGTGTAGAGCGGCGGGGTCCCGCTGCTCGCGCGCCGGGCGCGCAGCGCCTCGGCCTGGGGGTGCAGGGGCATGGGCGGATCCGTTCGGTGCGCGGGGCTCGGCGGCGGGTTCAGCAGTCTGCCTCGACGTACACGGTCTCGTCGGTGCGGAAGGCCGTGTCGAGGTCGGCGACGTCCGGACGGGCGCCCTGCCGGTAGGCGCACGGACGGATGCCGTCGGGGTCGAAGCCGGCCCGGGTGAGGACGTGCCGCAGCTCGTCCAGGTCGTAGATCCACTGGTGCCCGAAGTACCGGAAGATCTGGTTCACCAGGAAGGCGGGGCGCTCGGGCATCGGCGGGCCGAAGCCGAGGGTGGTCAGCCGGCGCCGGTGCTTGCCGAGGAAGCCGTCGCCGGTGGCGTAGCCGACCAGGTAGCGGGCGAGGTCGGGGGTGGTCAGGCGCAGGACGCCGCCGGGGCGCAGCACCCGGCGGGCCTCGCGCAGCCAGCCGACGGCGACCGGCATGGTGACGTGTTCGATCAGGTGCTCGGCGTACACCCAGTCGACGCTGGCGTCGGCGAAGGGCAGCGGTTCGGCGATGTCGAGTTGCGTGAACCAGCGGTCGCCGTCGACCCGGTAGAGGGTGCCGGGCGCGGTGGCGGCGTCGGGGCCGCGCAGGGTGGCGAGGTCGGTGGCGAGGCCCTCCGGGTGGGCGGTCCGGAAGGCGGCGAACTCGATTCCGGTGATGCCGAGTTCGCGCAGGCCCTGGTGGTCGCGCGGCAGCCCGCCGGGGTGCGCTTCGAGCGTGTCGCAGGTGGCGACCTGCTCGCTGAAGGCGTCCAGCCGGGGAGCCAGCCCGTCCGGGTCGTCCCAGTCCCAGCCCGGGAATCGTTCGTTCTGCTCGGTCATGTGTCGGACCTCCATGGGGGAGAACGCGGTTCGGGTACGGCGCGGTTCAACGGCGGTACGGTTCAACTGCCGCGTGGTTCAACGACTGCACGGTTCAACAGCCGCGCGGTTCAACAGCCGTGCGGGGCTCGGGCCCGGCCGGCCGCGCGGGGGTACGGGTTCAACGGCCGCGCGGGGGGCCAGGGTTCAGCGGGCCGGGCAGGGCCAGGGCGCGAGGACCGTACGGTCCAGGTCGGCGAGCCGGGGGCGGCCCAACAGGGCCATGGTGTGCTCCAGTTCCTCGCGCAGCAGGTCGAGCACCCGGTGCACCCCGGCCTCACCGTCGGTGGCCAGGCCCCAGAGCGCGGGGCGGCCGACCAGCACGGCGCGGGCGCCGAGGGCGAGGGCGATCGCGAGGTCGGTGCCGCTGCGCACGCCGCCGTCGAAGAGCACCGGCAGTTCGGCGGGAACGGCGTCGACCACCTCGGGGAGGGCGGCCAGGGCCGGCATCGCACCGTCGAGTTGGCGGCCGCCGTGGTTGGAGACCAGGACGGCGTCGACGCCGTGCTCGACGGCCAGCCGGGCGTCCTCGGCGGTGAGGATTCCCTTGAGGACCAGCGGCAGCCGGGTGCGTTCGCGCAGCCAGGCCAGGTCGGTCCAGCTCAGTGCGGGGTCGAACTGTTCGCGGGCGTGCTCGGCGATGCCCGAACGTCCGGCGGTGGCGCGGTGGCTGGCGGCCGTCAGGGCCTGGTCCAGGTTGACCGCGCGGACGGCCGACGGGACGGCGAAGCCGTTGCGCAGGTCGCGCAGCCGGCGGCCGATCCTGGGGGCGTCCACGGTCAGCACGAGCGCGCCGTAGCCGGCCGCCTCGGCGCGTTCCACCAGGGCGGCGAGGACGGCGCGTTCGCGCAGCCAGTACAGCTGGAGCCAGAGCGGGCCGGTGGCGGCCGCGGCGATCTCCTCCAGCGTCCGGCTGGCGAACATCCCGGCGACCAGCAGGGCGCCAGCCCGGCCGGCGGCGCGCGCGGTGGCGGTCTCCCCCTCCGGGTCGACCAGCCGGTGGTAGGCCATCGGGGCGATGCCGAGCGGGAGGCGCAGCGGTGCGCCGAGCAGGGTCAGCGCGGGGTCGCAGGCGGAGACGTCGACCAGGGTGCGCGGGCGCAGCGCATGGCGCCCGAACATCTCCCGATTGGCCGTCAGGGTGCGTTCGGCGCCGCTTCCGCCTTCGATGAAATCCCAGATTTCCGGTGAGAGTTGGGCGTGCGCCGCACGCTCGATCCCGGCCAGCGTGAGAAGTCCCACGGGCATTCCTCGTTCCAGGACGGCCACACACGGGCCGGTCCTGCTTCGGCAGCGTAGGAGCAACGACCACATTGGTATAGACCTTGATTTGACCAAACGTCTGTGCCAAGGTCTGGCCACGGAATTGGCCGTTCGGATTTGTTAACGGCGTTCATGTCAAAATCCCCTCACTTGTGTGGAGCCGCGTTGACCGGCTTTCTCCCCTCCGTACTTCCGCCTGCCCTCCTGCCGCACTCCGACGCCCCGGACTCCTGGGTCGACCGGCTGCTGCTGGCCGGACCCGGCGGCGAGGAGTGCCTGCGCCTCGGCGCACCGCTCGACCGGGACGCCCTGCGCGCCCTGGTCGAGGAGCAGTCCGAACGGCTGACGGCCGCCGGGCTCGGACCCGGCGGGACGGCGGCGCTGCGGCTGCCGCCCTCGGTGGCGTTCGTCGCGGTGCTCCTGGCGTGCTGGCGCCTCGGCACCCAAGTCGCCCTGCTCGACCACCGGTTGACCAACCACGAGATCGACGCGGCGGTGGCGCGGCTGGCCCCGCAGGTGCTGGTAGGCTCCGCCCATCGGTCGGCGGCGGCTCTGCGCGGCTTCTCCGAAGTCGAGCCGGTGGCCGTCCCGCTGGCGGACGGGCGCCCGGCCCGCACCGGACACGCGTTGATCCAGCTCAGTTCCGGATCCACCGGTCCGGCCAAGGTCATCGCCCGCACCGCGGCCGATCTGCTGCGCGAACTCGACTGCTACCACAGGCTGGTGGAGTTCCCCGGCGAGGGCGAGCGGGTCGTCCTGCTCTCCTCGGTGGTGCACGTGCTCGGCCTGGTCGGCGGGCTGCTCAACAGCCTGCACGCCCGGGTCGCGCTCACCGTGCCGGAGCGGATGACGGCGGCGGGCATCCTCGCCGAGGTCGCCGCGAGCGACCGGCCGACCACCGTGATCGGGGTGCCCTTCCACGCCGAACTGCTGGCGGGGGCGGTCGCTCCCCCGCCGCTGCCCCGGCTGCGGCGGATGGTCGTGGCGGGCGAACTCGTCCGCCCGGGACTGCCCGCGCTGTTCACCGAGCGGTACGGCGTCCCGCTCGGCACCATGTACGGCATGACCGAGACCGGGGTGATCGCCACCGACCTCTCCGGTACGCTCCACCCTGCCAAGCGGCCGGTGCACGGCATGCGACTGCGCCTGGTGAAGGGCGAGTTGCAGATCGGCACGGAGTCCTCCCCGTACCCCGGACTGGACGATCCGACCCGCTGGTCCGACGGCTGGCTGCACACCCGGGACGCGGCCGAGCTGGCCGCCGACGGCCCGGTCACCGTGCTCGGCCGACTGGACTCCCAGGTCTCGATCGGCGGCCTGAAGGTCGACCTCACCGAGGTCGAGCAGACGCTCACCACGCTGCCCGGGGTCCGCGAGGCCGTGGTGGTCTTCGACGGCGGCGCGGTCGAGGCCTACCTGGCCACCGAACCCGGGACCGACCTCTCCTCCGTCCAGGACGGGCTGGCCCGCCGCCTGGCCGCCTACAAGCGGCCGCGCCGGCTCGCCCGACTGGACCGCCTCCCCCGCACCGCCACCGGAAAGCTGCTGCGCGACCCGGCCGCCCTGCGCGCGACCGCGACCGCCGGCTGACCGCGCCCACCGGCGCGCGGGCCGCACCCGGCCGCGCCCCGACCCCTTCGCGCCCCGACCCCTTCGCACCACCACCCCGACAAGGAGCCCACCATGCAGGACCGCATCCGCGCCTTCGTCCTGGCGGCACTCGCCGAGATGCAGTACGACGTCTCCGAGGTCACCGGGGACACCGACCTCGGCCCGGCCGGGCTGGACCTCGAATCGCTCGCCCTGGCCGACCTGTCGGTGCAGGTCGAGGACGAGTTCGGGATCAAGTTCGACCTGGACGAGATGGAGACCACCGCGCTGATGACGCTGGACGAGTTCACCGGCGACGTCGCCCGCCGGGTCGACGCCCTCGCCGCCACCTCCGGCAGCGCCGCGTGACCGGCTCCCCGCTCCCCGACGCCCTGCCGGACCGGGCCGAGGTCCTGACCATGCTGGCGGCGTTCGGGCAGCGCGCCGTCGACACCGTGCCCGAGGACCTCGGATCGCTCGAACTCACCTGGCTCGTCGCCGAGTTCGAGCAGCGGTACGGACTCCAGCTGGACCTGGACGACGACCGCTTCGGCGCGGTGCGCACCGTCGACGACGCCGCCGGGCTGCTGCGCGAGGCCGTCCTCGCCGACCGCGCGGGCGCCCGGCCGTGATCCCCGGGGGCACAGGCTCCGGCCCGCCCGGCCGGGCGGCCGACCGCCCGGTGGTCACCGGTGTCGGAGTGCTCAGCGCCGCCGGGCGCGGGCTCGCCGTACTCACCGAGGCCGCCACCCACGGCAAGGCCCTGTCCGGCCCGGTCACCCGCTTCGACGTGAGCGCCCGCCGCACCACCCGGGCCGCGCTGTTCCCCGACACCGTGCCCCTGGCCTGCACCTTCCCCCTGGCCAGGGCCGTGCTCGACGCGATCGGCCAGGCCTGCGGGCAGGCCGGGCTGACCGCCGCCGAGGGCGCCGGACTGCCCGTCCTGCTCGCCCTGCACAGCGACGAGCGCACCCGGGCGACCGCCGACGCGGTGGCCGCCGGGGTCCGTTCCGGGTGGGGCGCGCCGGGTGTCACCCGGGTGTACAACGGCGCCTGCGTGGCCGCCTCGACCGCCGTCGCCGACGCGGCGGCCCTGGTCGCCGCCGGGCGGCACGAGCGGGTCCTGGTCGCGGCCGGGCACCTGGTCGGACCAGGCGTCTTCGCGGTCTTCGACGCCGGACGGGCGCTGGCCCGGGACGGCGAGGCCCGCCCGTTCAGCGCCGGCCGCACCGGCACCCTGCTCGCCGACGCGGCCGCCGCCGTCCTGGTCGAGTCCGCCCCGGCCGCCGAACGGCGCGGCGCTCCCGCGCTCGCCCGGCTGGCCGGCTGGGGCCGGGCCGGGGACGCCCACCACGTCTGCCGCCCGGAACCGGAGGGCGACGGGACGGCCCGGGCGATCGGGGCCGCGCTCACCCGCGCGGGCGTCGATCCGGCCGAGGTCGGCTACGTCAACGCCAACGGCACCGGCTCGACCCTCGCCGACCGGGCCGAGGCCCGCGCCCTGCGGCGGGTGTTCGGCCCGCACACCGACCGTCTGCCGGTCAGCTCCAGCAAGTCCGTGCACGGGCACGCCCTGGAGGCCTCCGCACTGCTCGAACTCGCCGTCACCATCGGTGCGTTGGGCACCGGCCTGCTCCCGGTCAACGCCGGCTGGCTCGGCCCCGACCCGGACCTCGCGCTGGACCTCGTCCTGGACGGCCCGCACGCCGCCAGGCCGCCGTACGCCCTCAGCCTCAACTCCGCCTTCGGCGGCGCCAACACCGCCCTCCTGCTGGCCCCGGGATGACCGCCACCGCCATGACCACCGCCGAGAACACCCCTGCCGACCACACCCACGGACTGCGGATCCTCGCCGAGGCCCGCCGCCCCGCACCCGGCCTGGACGGGCCGCCGCCACCGCTGCCCGGCTTCGCCGCCTCCGCCTTCAACCCGCTGGTCGCCGACACCGCGGAGCGCTGCCTGCGCGCCCACCACGGCGAACCGCCCGCCCCCGGACGGACCGCCCTGCTGCTCGCCAGCGCGAGCGGCGACCTCGACACCGCGCGGGCCATCGAGCGCAGCGCCGAACCCGGACAGCGGACCGGCCCGCTGCTGTTCTTCCAGTCCAACCCCAACGCCGTCCTCGGGCACGTCTCCGCGCGCTGGGGCCTGACCGGCCCGATCGTGGCGATCTGCCCGGCCGAGGCCGAACCCGGCCTGGTCCCGGCCGAGGCGTTCGAACTCGCCGCACTGCTGCTCCAGGACGGCGACGCCGACCGGGTGCTGGCCGTGGCCGTCGAGCAGACGCCCGACGGGGACCGGGCCGCGGCCGTCCTGCTCGCCGGTCCGGCGGCGGGAAACCGGCCGGACTGACCCCTCCGAACCCTCCGACCGGACCGAACCGCCACCCGGACTGAACCCCGCGACCACCCCCGGCCGTAGGAACCATCGAGGCCCGGCGCCTGACGCAGCCGCACCCGGCACACCAGCGCCCCCGCCCGTCCCCGCCTCGCTCCCGGCACCCGCCGCCCGAGCGACCGACCGCACGCAGCCCGCCACTCGCCGCACGCCATTCGCCGCACGCCGCCCGAGCAGCCGACCGCACCCGCCGCACCCGCGCGGCCGACCGACCCTGCCACCCGATCAGCCGCCCGGGCCGTCCACCGGCCCCGAGGGAGGAATCCACCCCCGTGACCATCCGCAGCCTCCGCACCCAGCTCGCGGACGACCCCGACGTGGGCGCCGGCAACGTCCTGACCGCCCGGATCGCGCTCGGGCTCGACCTGGACGTACCGCTGCTCAGCTTCGACACCCCGGTGGACGACCACCCCGCCTGGCAGCCGTTCACCCTGCGCGAGCTGGACCGCGCCGTCCGGGCGCGCGCCGCCGCGCTGCGCGGCCTGGGCATCACCCGGCGCGACCCGGTGGTGGTGTACGCGAGCGACGCCGCCGACCACGTGCTCGCCTTCCTCGCCCTGGCCCGGCTCGGCGCCGTCCCCGCGCTGCTCAACCCCAACCTGGACGGCGAACGGGCCGCCCGCTACATCGCCCGCCTCGGCGCGGCCGGCGTCCTCGCCGACCCCGCCCACCTGGCCGCACTGGCCGGCCACGACCCGGGCGCACCGCTGCTGCCCGAGATCGCCACCCTCGGCGCCGGCGACCCGGACGCCGCACCGGAGCCGTACCGGCACTGGTCCGGCGACCCGGTGGCGATCACCCACTCCTCCGGCACCACCGGCATGCCCAAGGCCGTCGTCCACTCCCACGCGAGCCTGTACGCCGCGATCCGCCACCGGCTGCGGCTGCCCCGCCCGCAGGGCCAGGACCGGATGCTCAGCGCGCTGCCCGCCCCGCACGCCGCCACCCTGATCGCGCTCAACCTCGCGCTCAGCTCACACACCGAACTCGCCGTGCTCTCCCGGCAGTCCGGCGACGGCGTGCTGGAGGCCGTCGAGCGGTGGCGGCCCACCGGGGTGATCGGCTTCGCCGCCACCTGGGCCGACCTCGCCCGGCACGACCTCGCCGCCCGCGACCTGACCTCCGTGGCGCTCTGGTGGAACACCGGCGACTGCGCCCACGAGGTGCACATCCGCCGCCTGATCGCCACCGGCAGCCGGGAGACCGTCACCCGGGCCGGCCGCACCCGGCTGCCCGGCTCGCTGTTCGTGGACGGCCTCGGCTCCACCGAGATGGGGCACTCGCACTTCTTCATCACCCACGGCCCCGGCACCGAGCGCTACGGCCGCTGCGTCGGCCGCCCGCACGCCTTCGTCGACTGCGAGGTGGTCGGCCCGGACGGCGAGCCGCTCGGGCCCGGCGAGGTCGGTGAACTCGCCACCGCCTCACCGACCCTGGCGCTCGGCTACTGGAACGACTCGGCCACCACCTTCCGCACCCGGCTGCGCGGCCGCTTCCTCACCGGGGACCTGATGTACCGGGACGAGGAGGGCTACTACTACCACGTGGACCGGGCCGTCGACTCGGTCGAACTCGGCGGCGGCAAGCGGCTGTTCACCGCGATGTCGGAGGAGCGGGTGCTGGCCGCCTGCCCGGACGTGCTGGACTGCACGGTGGTCGCGGTCCGGGACGGCGAGCGCGTCGTCACCGACGTGCTGCTGCTCCTCGCCGCGGACGCCGACCCGGCCGCGGACCGCACCGGGGCGGTCGTCGCCGCCCTGGACGAGGCCGCCGCCGCGACCGTCCGCAAGGTGTTGGTGGTCTCCCCCGACGACATCCCGCTCGGCCCGACCGGCAAGGTCCGCAAGGTCCTGCTGCGGGAGACCCACCTCGCGGCGGTGGGCGCATGAGCGAGCGGAGTGTGCGAGCAGGCGAGCGGGGCGGGCGCACGACCCCGCGCCCCGGCGCCGTCGTCACGGGCATCGGCCTGGTCTCCCCGCTCGGCCGCAAGCCCGCCGAGGTGTTCGAGGCGCTCACCGCCGGCCGCTCCGGCCTGCGCGCCGTCCCCGAGGGCCACGCCGCGCACGGCTGGCTGCCCGCCGCCGGGCTCGCCCCCGCCGTGGACGGCCGGGAGGTGCTGCCGCCGACCGAGACCCGCTGCGTGGACCGCTTCGTGCTGCTCGCCCTGGCCGCCGCCGACGACGCGCTCGCCGACGCCGGACTGGCCGTCGGCCGGGACGCCGACCCGCACCGCACCGCCGTGGTGCTGGCCACCGGCGGCGGCGGACTGGAGACCTTCGAGCAGCAGTCGCACCGCCGGCTGGAGCGCGGCCGCCCCGGCGTCAGCCCGTACCTGCTGCCCGGCATGCTCTCCAACATGGCCGCCGCCCGGATCGCCATCAAGCACGGCATCCGGGGCTACAGCTCCGCCGTGGTGACGGCCTGCGCGGCCGGCGCCCAGGCGATCGCCGAGGGGCTGCGGCTGATCCGGGCCGGGGACGCCGACGTGGTGGTGTGCGGCGGCACCGAGTCCTCGCTGCACCCGACCATCGCCGCCGCCTTCACCAACGCCCGCGCCCTGGCGCAGGGTTGGGACGACCCCGGGCAGGCCAGCCGGCCCTTCGACGCCCGCCGCAACGGCTTCGTGCTCGGCGAGGGCAGCGCCGTCCTGGTCCTGGAGCGGGCCGAGCACGCCGAGGCGCGCGGCGCCGCCGGCTACGCGGACGTCCTCGGCTGGGGCGCCTCCACCGACGCCCACCACCCGACTATGCCCCGCCCGGACGGCACCGGCGCCGCCGACGCGATGCGCGCCGCGCTCGCCAACGCGGGCCTGGCCCCGGGTGACATCGACTACGTGAACGCCCACGGCACCGGTACCAAGCTCGGCGACGTGGCCGAGACCGCCGCGCTGCGCGCCGTCTTCGGCGCCGAGCCGCCCGCGGTCAGCTCCACCAAGGGCGCCACCGGCCATCTGCTGGGCGCCGCGGGCGCGTTGGAGGCGGCGGTGACCGCCCTGGCGGTGGCCCGGGGGACGCTGCCGCCCACCCTCAACCTGACCGACCCCGACCCGGCCTGCGACCTGGACCACGTCCGGGGCGCCGCCCGGACCGTCCCGGTACGCGCCGCGCTGAGCAACGCCTTCGCCTTCGGCGGCCACAACCTCAGCCTGATCCTCGGCCCGGCCTCCACCCGGACCGCCCGCTAGCGGTACCGCCGACAGCCGCCGCCCGACCGCGGTCGCCCGCCGCGCACCGCCGCGCGGCGCCGGCGCCCCGATCCTCGATCCACCATCCCTCCCGGGGGGAGATCCCGTTGTCCATCCAGACCATCACCCACGTCGAGTTCCACTGCGCGGACGCCGACAAGACCGCGGCCGGACTCAGCGCCGACCTCGGCTTCACCGCCGACGCCCCGGCCACCGCCCCGGACGGCTCCCGCACCATCGGGCTGCGCCAGGGCACCATCCGGCTGCGGCTGACCTCCGCCGCCGACCCGGAGCACCCGGTGGCCGAGTACGTCACCCGGCACGGGGACGGCGTCGCCGTCCTCGCCCTCGGCTGCGCCGACCCGGCGGCCGCACTGGAGCGGGCCGAGCGGCACGGCGCCCGGGTGCTCGACCGGGCCGGCGCCCTGATCGAGGGCTTCGGCGACACCGCGCTGCGCCTGGTCCCGCTGCCGGACGCCGAGGCCACCCCGGAGCCCCGCCTGCTGGACGGCCTCGACCACGTCGCGATCTGCCTGCCGGCCGGCACGCTCGCGGAGGCCGTACGGTTCTGCGAGGACGCGCTGGACTTCCGCACGATCTTCGAGGAGTACATCGAGGTCGGCGAGCAGGCGATGGACTCCAAGGTGGTGCAGAGCGCCTCCGGCGGCGTCACCTTCACCCTGATCGAGCCCGACACCACCCGCCGCCCCGGCCAGATCGACGAGTTCCTCGCCGCCCACGGCGGGGCCGGCGTCCAGCACCTCGCCTTCAGCACCCGCGACATCGCCGGCGCCGTCCGGACCGCCCGGGAGCGCGGCGTGGAGTTCCTGACCACGCCGGACGCCTACTTCGACGCCCTGGCCGACCGCTTCGGTGAGACGGCCATCCCGGTGGCGACCCTGCGCGACCTGCACGTCCTGGTCGACCAGGACCACGGCGGCCAGCTGTTCCAGATCTTCGCCCGCTCGACCCACCCCCGGCGCACCTATTTCCTCGAACTGATCGAACGGCAGGGAGCGGGCACCTTCGGCACCGCGAACATCAAGGCCCTCTACGAGGCCGTCGAACGGCACGGCCCCGCCGCCGAGGACCGGCCCGCCCCCGCACAGCCGAAGCAGGCCCGGCCGACGGCCGCCGCCCCCGGGTTCCGGCTCACCGAGGCCGAGCGCGCCCTGCTGCCCACCCCCGACGAGGTGGCGCACTACCGCGAGCACGGCTGGTACCTCTCCCGCAGGCTCTTCAGCGACGAGGAGCTGGACACCCTCCAGGCCGCCACCGAGGCGTACTACGCCGGCCACCGGGACCGCGAACTGCCCGTCCGGCCGCCCCGGTTGGCCTCCTGGCGGCCCGAGGACGGGCCGGTCCAGCGGCACAACGACTACGTGCACTACGAGAGCGACGCGATCGGCGCGATCCTGCGCAAGCCGCTGGTCGGCGCGGTGGCCGCGCTGCTCGCCGGCACCGAGGAGATCCGGGTCTTCCAGTCGACGCTCATCTACAAGCCCCCGGTGCCCGAGGAGCCCAGCAACCGGGTGCCGTGGCACTTCGACAAGCACTACTGGCAGACCTGTAGCTCCGAGGAGATGCTCACCGCCTTCATCCCGTTCCACGACTGCCGCGAGGAGAACGGCACCATCACCATGGTCGACGGCAGCCACCGCTGGCGGGAGCTGCCCTCGGGCGAGGACTCCACCCGGCACTTCGCCGACCGCGACGGCTCCGAGCTGGAGTCCATCCTGGCCGCCAACGCCGCCCACAACGGGCAGCGGGTGCGCAAGGTCCCGATGCTGATCCCGCGCGGCCACCTGTCCTTCCACCACTGCCGCACCTACCACGGCAGCGGCCCCAACCTCGCCTCCTTCCCGCGCCGGGCGGTCTCGCTGCACCTCCAGGACGGCGCCAACGAGTACCGCCGGCACGACCGGCCGGACGGCGAGCCGGTGGTGTACAACCACGACGTGCTGGTGGGCCGGACGGACGACGGCCGGCCGGACTACGCCGACCCCCGGTTCTGCCCGACGGTCTGGCGGGGACGGCCGTGACCGCTCCCGCGCACCCGGCCGGCGAGGGCGCCGCACTGCCCGACAGCCCCGCCCCGCTGGACACCCCCGCCGAGCGCTACCGGATGCTGCGGCTGATCCGCGGCTTCGAGGAACTGGCGCTCGGCCTGGTGAAGTCCGGCGCGATCCCCGGCGGCATCCACCCGTACATCGGGCAGGAGGCCGTCGCGGTCGGCGTCTGCTCGGCGCTCGGCCCGGGCGACCGGCTCGCCAGCACCCACCGCGGCCACGGCCACGTGCTCGCCCGGGGCACCGCGCCGCACCGGCTGCTCGCCGAGCTCCTGGGGCGGGTCGGCGGGTCGAACGGCGGCCGGGGCGGCTCCATGCACGCCGCCGACTTCTCGCTGGGCATCCTCGGCGCCAACGGCATGGTCGGCGCCGGTGCCCCGATCGCGGTCGGCGCGGCCTGGGCGGCTGTCAACCCCGGACGGGCGACGGCCGAAGGGCCGGGAACCGAAGGGCCGGGGACCGACGGCCCGGAGGCCGGCCGGACCCCGGTCGCGGTGGCCTTCTTCGGCGACGGCGCGCTCAACCAGGGCGTCCTGCTGGAGTCGCTCAACCTCGCCGCGATGTGGCGCCTGCCGGTGCTGTTCGTCTGCGAGGACAACGGCTACGCCACCACCCTGCCCGCCGCCACCGCCGTCGCGGGCAGCGCCACCGGCCGGGCCGCCGCCTTCGGCATCCCCGCCGAGGAGGTGGACGGCATGGACACCGAGGCCGTCCGCACCGCCGCGCTGCGCGCCGTCGACCGGGCCCGCGGCGGCCGCGGCCCGGGCTTCCTGGCCTGCCGCACCTACCGATACGAGGGCCACCACACCATGGAGCGCCGGATGAAGCTGCGCTACCGCTCCCCCGAGGAGGTCGACACCTGGCGCGAGCGCGACCCGCTCCCCCGGGCCGCCGCCCTGCTCGACCCGGCGACGGTCGTTGAGCTGGACCGCTCGGTGGCCGAACAGCTCGCCGCCGCCGAGGAGTTCGCGCTCGCCTCGGAGCACCCGGACCCGGCGGGCGCACTGGACCACCTGTACGCCGACGGGCTGCGGCCCCGGGCGGGGGCGACGCCGTGACCAGGCTCTCGTACACCAAGGCGCTCAACCGGGCGCTGGCCGACGAACTCGCCGCCGATCCGGCGGTCTGCGTCTTCGGCGAGGACATCGGCGCCGGTCTGGCCGGGCCGACCCTCGGCCTGCTGGACCGCTTCGGGCCGGGCCGGATCGTCGACACCCCGCTGTCCGAGCAGGCCTTCACCTCGATGGCGGTCGGCGCCGCGCTGGCCGGCCGGCGCCCGGTGCTGGAGTTCCAGATCCCGTCGCTGCTGTTCCTGGTCTTCGAGCAACTCGTCAACCAGGCCCACAAGTTCTCGCTGATGACCGGCGGCCAGGCCGCCGTCCCGCTGACCTGCCTGGTGCCCGGCTCGGGCTCCCGGGACGGCTGGGCCGGGCAGCACTCCGACCACCCGTACAGCCTGTTCGCGCACGCCGGGGTGAAGACCGTGGTGCCCGCCACCCCGACCGACGCCTACGGGCTGCTGCGCTCGGCGATCCGCGACCCGGACCCGGTCGTGGTGTTCGCACCCGCCGCCGCGATGCCGGTGCGCGAGACCGTCACCTGGGACCTCGTCCCCGTCCCGCTCGGCCGGGCCCGGATCCACCGGCCGGGCAGCGACGTCACCGTGGTCGCCCTCGGGCACCTGGTGCACGACGCCCTCGCGGTGGCCGAGGAACTGGCGCCGGAGGTCTCGGTGGAGGTCCTCGACCCGCGCACGGTGTACCCCTTCGACTGGCAGGCGCTCGCCGACTCACTGGAACGCACCGGCCGCCTGGTCGTCCTGGACGACTCCAACCGCAGCTGCGGCTTCGGTGCCGAGGTGCTGGCCACCGCCGCCGAGGAGATGCGCCTGGTCGCCCCGCCCCGCCGGATCACCCGCCCGGACGGCGCCGTGCTGCCCTTCGCCCCCGCCCTCGACCGCGCCGTCCAGCCCGGCCGCGAGCAGCTGCGGCACGCGCTGGACCTCGTACTGAAGCACCGCTGACCGACCGCGCCCCGACGCGGCGCAGCCCCCGCGTACCTCGCGCACCCCGAACACGTCGATCGCCCAACAGCCCGACCAAGGAGCCCCGTTGTCCACGAACCGCTACCACTGGGACCGCTCGCACCCCGGCCTGACCAGCCTCCAGCAGGCCATCGACCCGCTGCGCCGCGAGGTGGTCGAGCACTCGGTATACCGCTCGCTCACCGGCATCGAGCGGGTCCGCACCTTCCTCGGCAGCCACGTCTTCGCCGTCTGGGACTTCATGTCGCTGCTCAAGAGCCTCCAGCGCGACCTCACCTGCGTGGACGTGCCGTGGGTCCCGAACGGCCCGACCGCCAGCCGCCGGCTGATCAACGAGATCGTGCTGGTCGAGGAGAGCGACGAGCTCGGCGAGGGCTACACCAGCCACTTCGAGCTGTACGTCGAGGGCATGCGGCAGGCCGGTGCCGACCCGCGCCCGATCGAGGAGTTCCTGGCCCTGCTGGGCTCCGGCACCGCCGTACCGGACGCCCTGAAGAACGCCGGAGTACCGCAGCCCGCCCTGGACTTCACCTCCACCACCTGGTCGATCGTGGAGAACGCGCCGGTGCACTGCCGGGCCGCCGCCTTCGCCTTCGGCCGCGAGGACCTGATCCCGGACATGTTCACCCAGGTCATCCGGATCGACGACCCCGAGGGCGCGCTCACCGTCTTCAAGGACTACCTGGCCCGTCACATCGAGGTCGACGGCGAGCAGCACACCCCGATGGCGATGCAGATGCTGATCGACCTGTGCGGCGACGACCAGGACAAGTGGGACTCCTGCGCCGAGACGGTCCGCACCGCGCTGCGCGCCCGGCTCCAGCTGTGGACCGCGATCGAGCGGTCCTTCTGAGGCCTGCCGGAGGACGTCCGCGGCCACGATGGAAGGGCGCCCACGGCTGTCTCTTATACAC
>NZ_JBHVEU010000023.1:5621-36907 GCF_042802075.1 Kitasatospora sp. NPDC057518 | reverse complement strand
GAGCGACGCCGACGGCCGCCCTCCCCCACGCGGGGACGGGCGGCCGTGGTGTGTCGTGGTGGTCCCGGTCGGGCCGCGGGCGGTGGTGGTGGCTCAGGCCGCCGGTGCCGTCGCCTTGAGGACGCCGAGCAGCCGGGTGACCTCGGCGGCGACGGCCGCGCGGGCCGGCCCGAGGTAGCGGCGGGTGTCGACCAGCCGCGCGTCGTCGGCCAGGGCCCGGCGGACGGCGGTGCTGAACACCCGGTTGAGGTGGGTGGCGATGTTGACCTTCGTCATGCCGGCTTCCACGGCCGCGGTGAGGTCCCCGTCCGCCACACCCGAGGAGCCGTGCAGGACGAGCGGGACCGGCACCGCCCGGCGCAACCGTCCGATGAGCTCGAAGTCCAGCGCCGCGTCGCGGGTGGGCATCGCGTGCGAGGTGCCGACGGCCACCGCGAGCGCGTCCACGCCGGCGGCGGCGACGAACGCCGCGGCCTCGGCCGGATCGGTGCGCACCCCCGGGGCGTGGACGCCGTCCTTGCCGCCGACCTCGCCGAGTTCGGCCTCCACCCAGACGCCCGCGGCGTGGCACCGCCGCACCACCTCGGCGGTGGCCCGCACGTTCTCCCCGTAGGACAGCGCCGAAGCGTCGAACATCACCGAGGTGAAGCCCAACTCCACTGCTTGGCCGACGAGTTCCACGGAGGTGGCGTGGTCCAGGTGGACCGCGACCGGCACCCGCGCGGCCCGGGCGACGGCCAGCGTGGCGGCGCCGATCGGCCCGAGGGCGCCGTGGTAGCGCACGGCGTTCTCGCTGATCTGCAGGATCACCGGCGCACCGGCGGCCTCGGCCCCGGCGACGATCGCCTGGGCGTGCTCCAGCTGGATGACGTTGAAGGCGCCGACACCGCACGCGGCTTCGGCAGCGGCGGCGGCGATCGGGCCGGTTCCGCTCAGGGGCATGGGTCGAACTCCTCGGTGGCGAAGGGGTGGACGTCCACGCGGGACCGCAGGGCGTGGTGGAGGGCGGGGTCGAAGTCGCCGGCCAGCGGTGCGGCGACGGCGGCCGCGGACAGTGCCACGGCCTCGGCCAGCCGGTCGGGCCAGGGCTCACCGCGGACCAGGCCGAGGGTGAGCGCGGCGACCGCGGCGTCGCCCGCGCCGGTGGGGTTGCCGGCCAGCCGCTCGGGCGAGCGGGCGCGCCAACCGCCGTGCGGGGTGACGGCGACCAGGCCGTCGGCGCCGAGCGAGGCGACCACCGCACCGGCGCCCGCGGCCCGCAGCCTGCGGGCGGCGGCCACCGGATCGGTGAGGCCGGTGGCGGCGGTGAGTTCCTCCGCGTTCGGCTTGACCAGGGCCGGTCCGGCCGCCAACGCCGTGCTCAGCGCCGTCCCGTCGGCGTCGAGCACCGCCGGGACGCCGTGCGCGTGCGCGAGCCGGAGCAGGTGGGCGTAGGCGTCCTCGGGCACGCCGCGCGGCAGGCTGCCGGAGAGGACCGCCGCCGCGGCGTGCGGCAGCAGGGTGTCGAGGTGGTCGAGGAACCGCGCCCATTCCCCGACGCCCACCACCGGGCCGGGTTCGAGCAGGATCGTGGTGTCCCCGGCGTCCTCCTCGACCACGGCCACCGTCCGCCGTGACTCGCCCGCGATCGCCAGCATGCGGTCGGCCAGGCCGGCGGACGCCAGTTCGGCGCGGATCGCCCGGCCGGTGAGGCCGCCGGTCAGGCCGGTGGCCACGGTCGGGTGGCCGAGGGCGTGCAGGATCCGGGCGACGTTGACGCCCTTGCCGCCCGCGCGCTGGGCCACCGCCCGGACGCGGTTGCTGCCGTGCGGGCGCATCCGGTCCAGGTGGTGGGTGATGTCCAGGGCGGCGTTCAGGGTGACGGTGAGGATCACGCCGCCGCTCCCTCGCCCAGAAGGTCCCGCGCGAGCAGTCCGGCACCGAAACAGCCCGCCTCGTGGCCGAGTTCGGCGGGCAGGAGCTCCGGCATCGTCTGGAAGGAGAGCCGCGCCGTCAGAGCCGTCCGCAGTGGCGCGAAGTACGGCTCGCCCGCCCGGGCGAGGCCGCCGCCGATCACGATCCGCTCGGGGTCGAGCAGCGTGATCGCGCTCGCCAGGCCGTCGGCGAGCGCGTCGACGGCCTCCCGCCAGACGGTGGCGGCCGTGCGGTCCCCGGTCGCGGCGCGCCTGCCGACCTGCTCGGCGGTGAGGCCCGCCTCCCCGGTGGCGGCGGTGTAGCGACGGGCGACGGCGGCCGCCGAGGCGAGGGTCTCCACGCAGCCGCGACGGCCGCAGGCGCACGGCTCGCCGCCGGGACGCACCACCAGGTGGCCCAGCTCGCCGGCCCGGGTGTGGCTGCCGGTGAGCGGCCGCCCGTCGACCATCAGCGCGGCGGCGATCCCGGTGCCGACGGGTACGAAGAGGAAGTCGCGGCTGCCGCGGCCGGCGCCGGCCCTGGCCTCGGCGATGCCCCCGGCCCGCACGTCGTGCCCGAACGCGACCGGGATGCCCAGGTGTTCGGACAGCAGCTGCCGGACGGGCAGGTCCCGCCAGCCGAGGTTGGCGGCCAGCACCGCGGTGCCGGCCGCCTCGTCGACGATGCCGGGCACGGCGATCCCCGCGGCGGCCGGGCGGAAGCGCCCGGCGAGTTCGGCGGCGCGGTCGAGGACGGTCTGGAGGACGGCCTCCGGCCCGCGTTCGGCGCGGGTGAACCAGCGCTCGGTGTGGCGGAGGCGGCCGTCCGCGGCCACCGCCGCGCCCTTGATGTGGGTTCCGCCGACGTCGAGGGCGATCGCCGTCGCGGTCACGGCCGGGTGAGCACGATGGAGCGGGTGAGATTGCGCGGCTGGTCGGGGTCCAGGCCGCGGCCCTTGGCCAGTTCGACCGCGAGCCGCTGGGCGCGGATCAGGTCGGCCATCGGGTCCAGCGCGCTCACCGACAGCACGGCGCCGGTCGGCTCGACCTGGTCGACCAGCCCGGTCGGCGGCTCGCCGAAGAACCACACCACGCTGCCGCGGCCGGTGACGCTGATCGGGCCGTGCCGGTACTCCATGGCCGGGTAGGACTCGGTCCACGACCCGGAGGCCTCGCGCAGCTTGAGGGCCGCCTCGTGGGCCAGGCCGACCGTCCAGCCGGTCCCGAGGAAGGTGAACTGGCCCGCCTCGGTGGCCCGTTCGGGCAGCGGGGCGGCCAGCGCCCGCTCGGCGTGGGCGGCCAGGTCGGCGGGGGCGAGCCCGAGGCGGCCGCGCAGCAGCGCCAGCGCGGTGGTGGCGAAGCGGGTCTGCACCACCGACTTCTCGTCGGCGAACTCCAGGTCGACCACGGTCCCGGCGGCCGTGCCGATCGGGGTGGCGAGGTCGCCGGTGAGCGCGACGGTCGGCGTCCCGCTGCAGCGCTGCAGCGCGGCGAGCACCTCGGTCGTGGTTCCCGAGCGGGTGATGGCGACGACACGGTCGTAGGCCCGGGCCGCCGGGAACTCGGAGGCCGCGAAGGCGTCGGTCTCACCGAGGCCGGCACCCTCGCGGAGGCCCGCGTACGCCTGCGCGATGTAGAGCGAGGTGCCGCAGCCGATCACGGCCACCCGTTCGCCGTGCTCGGGCAGTCCTGCGGGCTCCAGTTCCAGTGCCCTGCGCCAGCACTCCGGCTGGCTGGCGATCTCCCGTTCGACGTGACTCATCTGGCTCTCCTCGGTGGGGGCACGGGCGGCGCGCTCGGGGACAGGTCCGCACCGAGCACCGCTTTCTGCTGCAAGCATCTGCTTGAAACTGCTCTATTCATAGCCCAACGCGTCATCTGTGAGCAATACTGATCCACCGAGTGCCTTGTGGCACCCGGCCGGCGAGGCAAACTCAGTTCGGCGTATCTGCTCGATGTTGAGCAAACAGTGGTCATGCAGCGCAGCTTCGTGCAGGTCGCACCATCCCCCACCCGGGCCACCGCGGGGTCGGCCCCCACTCGCAAAGGCGGTACCAGAGATGAAGCGGCGCCTTTTCGCCCTGTCCGCGGCCACCCTGGCCGGAACGCTCGCACTGTCCGGATGCGGCAAGGGCTCGGCCTCCGGTTCGACCTCCGCCGACGGGGTGACGACGATCAGGTTCGTCGCCGCCGACTACGGTTCCAACGGCCAGAACCCGAGTCAGGCGTACTGGCAGGGCGTGATCTCGGCCTTCGAGCAGCAGAATCCCGAGATCAAGGTCGACCTCCAGGTCATCAACTGGAACGACATCGACACCCAGGTCAAGACGATGGTGCAGAACGGCAACCAGCCGGACGTCCTGCAGACCGGCGGCTACGCGGACTTCGCCAAGAACGGCCAGCTCTACCCGGCCCAGGAGGTCCTCTCCGGCAGCACCGCGGCGGACTTGCTCCCCGCGATGGCGCAGGCCGGCGAGCAGGACGGCACCCGGTACGGCATCCCGTTCATCTCCAGCGCCCGGATGTTCCTGTTCAACAACGAGCTCTTCAGGAAGGCCGGCCTCGATCCGGCCGCCCCGCCCAGGACGTGGGCCGACCTCACCACCGCCGCCACCGCGCTGAAGAACGCCGGCGTGGAGATCCCGCTCGGCGTGCCGCTGGGCAAGGAGGAGGCGCAGGGCGAGTCGTTCATCTGGATGCTGGAGAACCACGGCGGCTACCAGGACGCCAGGGGCCGGTACAGCATCAACTCGCAGGCCAACGTCGACACCTTCGGGCAGCTCAAGAGCTGGGTGGACGCCGGCCTGACCGAGCAGAGCCCGGCCTCCGTCAACCGCACCGACCTGGCCAAGGACTTCGCCTCCGGCAAGGTCGGCATGCTCAACGGCATCCCCACCCAGCTGAACGACCTCAAGGGCATGGACGTCACCTGGACCGCGATGCCCAGCAAGGACGGCACCGGAAAGGCCACCCTCGGCGTCGCCGACTGGATGATGGCCTTCAGGAAGGGCGGCCACAAGGAACAGATCAAGGCCTTCCTCGACTTCACCTACGGCCGGGACAACGCGGTGAGGTTCGACAAGGAGTACAGCCTGCTGCCGGTCACCCGGTCCGCGCTCACCGCGCTCCAGGCCGACCCGGACGAGCAGGCCCTGGCACCGTTCCTGCGGATCCTGCCCACCGCCACGTTCTACCCCCTCAGCGACCCGACCTGGCCGGCGGTCTCCGCGCAGATCAAGACGCAGATCGGCAGCGCGGTCAGCGACCCGAAGAAGACCCTCGACGCGCTCCAGAAGGCCGCGCAGCAGGCCGGTGAGTGACCCGGACGAGCGAACAAGGAATCCCGACACCGTGTCATCCCCCAGCAGCACAGACGCCCGGCCCGGCGAACCCGCCCGGCCGGCCGCGCCGCCGAGGCGTCCGTCGGCCCCGGGCCCCGCACCCGGGCGCCGTGCCCTGTTCGAACGGCTCGGGCCACTGCCGTGGCTGGCCCCGGCCATCGTGCTCATCCTCGGCGTGGTCGTGTGGCCGGTCGTCGAGATGGTCGCCACCTCACTGCGGAAGATCGACACCACCGGCACCGACCACGGCCCGGCCGGCCTGGTCAAGTACCGCAAGCTCTTCGGAGACCCCCGCCTGGCCGGAGTGCTGACCTGGACCGTCGTCTGGACGGTCGTCGTCGTCGGCCTGACCATGCTGATCTCGCTCGCGCTGGCGCAGTTGTTCAACCGGAACTTCCCCGGCCGTCGAGTCACCCGCTGGGCGCTCGTCGCGCCCTGGGCCGCCTCCGTACTGATGACGGCGATCGGCTTCCGCTGGATGCTCGACCAGGTCGCCGGCGTGTTCAACCGGCTGCTGCTCGACCTCGGCCTGATCGACCGCTCCCAGGCCTGGCTCGGCGACGCCGCCCACGCGAAGCCCTGGCTGGTGCTCGTCGCCGTCTTCGTCTCACTGCCGTTCACCACCTACACCCTGCTGGCCGGCCTGCAGACCATCCCCGAGGAGGTCCACGAGGCCGCCAGGGTCGACGGCGCCACGCCCTGGCAGACCTACCGCAAGGTCACCCTGCCGCTGCTGCGTCCGGCCTTCCTGGTCGGCCTGGTGATCAACCTGATCAACGTCTTCAACTCCTTCCCGGTCATCTGGGGCATGACCCAGGGCGGCCCGAACGCCGACACCGCCACCACCACCGTGTTCATGTACATGCTGCGCGGCTACGACGTCGCCGAGTCCGCCGCCATGTCCGTGGTCAACTTCGTCGTCGTGGTCCTCATGGTGGCCGTCTTCCTCAAGGTCAGCCGCTGGAACGGGGAGGAGGGCCGGTGACCACCCCGCAGTCGCCGCCGGCGAAGCACCGCCCGCGCGCACGGACCGTCCTGCTCACCGCACTGGCCTGGGCGCTCGCCGTGCTCTTCGTGCTCCCGTACGTCGAGATGCTGATCACCGGCGGACGCCCGGCCGGCCAGCTGCGGGACAACTCCTACCTGCCGACGCACTTCGACTTCTCCGCCTTCACCAGGGTCTGGACGGACACCACGCTCAGCCAGAACCTGCGGACCACCCTGCTGGTGGCCGGAGGCTCGACGCTGCTGGTGCTGCTGGTCGCCCTGCCCGCCGCGTACTACACCGCCCGGGTGCGCTTCCGCGGCCGCAAGGCCTTCCTGCTGCTGGTGCTGGTCACCCAGATGTTCCAGCCCACCGCCCTGCAGGTCGGCCTCTACCGGGAGTTCTTCGCACTGGACCTGCTGGACACCCCGATCGTCCTGGTGCTCGCCAACGCCGCCTTCAACCTGGCCTTCGCGATCTGGATCCTGAGCGCCTACATCGGCTCTATACCCAGGGAACTGGAGGAAGCCGCGATGATCGACGGCAACGGTCGCATGGGCGCGCTGTTCCGCGTCACCCTGCCGCTGGCGCTGCCCGGCGTGGTCACCGCCGTGATCTTCACGTTCATCTCGGCCTGGAACGAGTTCATCATGGGCCTGACCCTCACCAACTCGCCCGACCGGCAGCCGCTCACGGTCGGCATCAACAACATGATCGGCGCCTACAGCGTGCAGTGGAACTACGTGTTCGCCGCCTCGCTGGTGGCCATCGTGCCGGTCGTCGTGCTGTTCGCGGTGATCGAGCGCCACGTCGTCTCCGGGCTCACCGCAGGCTCGGTCAAGTAGCCGGCGCGCCGCGCCGCCCCGCCGCGAGGCCGCGTTCCGCGGGGCGGCGCGTCCGCCGGCCCGGTCACCGGTCGGCCGGGACCTCCGATCCGGCGGCGCCGGGCGGGGTCGCGCGCGAGCCGAGGAGCTGGGCGACCGGGTCGGCGCTGCCCGAGGCGCTCAGCTCCTGCACCAGCTCGCAGTTCCTGGCGACCCGGCCGGCGACCCAGTCGCGCAGCCACCCGGACAGCTTGGGGAGCGGCAGGTCGGACGGGGCCAGCCCGGTGAGCACGCACCCGGTCGCCGCCGCCCCGCCGACGTTGACCACCACGTCCGGCAGGACGGTGTGGCCGGCCTCGCGCAGCAGCCGGCGGGCCGGTTCGGTGCAGCTCAGGTTTCCGCCCTCGACCACCAGGCGGGCCCGGACCGCCGGCACCGCCTCCTCGTCGACCGCGGCGGGGGAGGCCGCCAGCACCAGCACGTCGGCGTCGACGTGCAGCCAGGCCTGCCCGGGCCCGTGGACCGTGACCCGGGCGGGCAGCCGGCTCCGGTCGATCGTGCCGTCGCTGCTGGTGAGCGCGGTGAGTTCGGCGACGGGCAGTCCGCGCTGGTCCTCGACGGTGCCCAGGACGTCGGCCACCGCCACCACCAGGTGGCCGTGGGCGGCCAGGTGGTCGGCCACCGCGCGCCCGACGTTGCCGAAGCCCTGGATCGCGACGCGCTGCGGGGTCCGCGCACCGGAGGCGCGCAGGGCGCCGAGCACCGCGACGGCCACGCCGAACCCGGTGATGTCGGCCATGTGGTCCCACAGTTCGGCCCAGCCGACGGTGAGGCGGGTGGTGCCGGGGCGGCGGGTGACGTCGTACCCGGCGGCCTCGAAGGCCTGCCGCCGGTCGGCGTAGGTGGTGCCCTGGTCGCAGCCCAGGTACACCCCGCCGTGCAGCAGCGGGGCCGCGGCGCGGCCGAACTCCCGCATCACCGCCCGCCGTTCGACGACGGCGCCCGGATCGGGGGCGATGCCGGCCTTGGCGCCGCCGATGGGCAGGCCGACCAGCGCCAGCTTGTGGGTCATCGCCCGGGCGAGCCCGGCCAGCTCCTGCTCGGTCACCGTCGGGGTCATCCTGGTTCCGCCCATGGCCAGGCCGTCGACCATGGAGTCGACGACGACCCAGCCCCGGGCCCGGCACTCCGGGAGGTTCAGGGTGGTGGAGAGCACGGGCCCGGTCGCGGGGCGCGCACCGTGCGGCGCGAGCGTCCGGCTCACTGCGCACCACCCTCCTCCGGGACGGACCGCAGGCGCAGGCTGCGGGGGCGCATGTCGGTCCAGACGCGTTCGATGTGCGCGAGGCAGTCGTCCTTCGCGCCCCGTACGCCGTCCTCGTGCCAGCCCGCCGGGGTCTCGCGGTCGGCGGACCAGATCGAGTACTGCTCCTCGTCGTTGACGACGACCTTCCACTGCTCGGGTGCTTCGCTGGTCATGCCGTTACCTCCGGATGTCGATGGTTGGGGGTGGAGCCGGTTCGTGGCGAGGGTCGACGCGGGTGCCACGGTGGGCGTCGAGGCCGTCCAGCCAGCCAGGCAGGCTGGGGGCGCGCAGGAGGCCCGTCCCGATGAGCACACCGGCGAAGCCCTCCTGGAGCAGGCGGGCCGCGTCCTCGGGGGAGCGGACGGCCCCGGCGCTCACCGGGCACCGGGTGCCGCTGCCCAGCACCGCGGGCAGGAGCGCCGAGCTCCGCCCGAGGTCGCCGGCGCCGCGTTCGCGGTCGCCGATGTCCTTGTTGTTCACCGCGATCACGCACTCCTCGGCGCGTGGCACACGGCTGATCTCCTCCTCGGTGACGACCTCGACGAACGGCGTCAGGCCCAGGCTCAGGCCGAGTTCGACCAGGTGGCCCAGGGTGGCGCGCGGCAGCAGCGCGGCGGTGAGCAGGACCGCGGCCGCGCCGCTCTCGCGGGCCTGGTGCAGTTGGCTCCGGCGGGTGATGAAGTCCTTCTGCAGTACGGGCAGGTCCGTCGCCGCCACGACCTCGCGCAGCAGTTCCGGGGTGCCGCCGAACCACCGCCCGGTCACCACGGACAGGCAGGGGGCGCCGACCTCCTGGTAGTCGGCGACCAGCCGGGCGGCCGACCTGTCGCCGAACAGGTCGGTTCCGGTGGCGTCCTGGCGCTTGAGCTCCATGATCACCGGTCGGCGGGCGTCCAGCAGCGCCTCGATGAACGCGGCCGTCATCCGGGCCTCCCGGCCGCCCCTGCGTCGTCCGGCACCCGCCAGCCGCGCCGTACGGCCGTGACCCGCTCGGTGCTCAGCCGTCCGTCGGGGTCCCTGGCCGCGGTGTCCACGTCGATGCCCAGGAACAGGGGGTGGTCCAGCACCGCCCGGTAGGCCTCCCGGTTGTCGGCCGAGAGACCTCCGGCCAGCAGGAAGGGGCGCGAGAGGCGGTCCGCGATCCCGAGGACGGCCGCGCAGTCGGCCGGTTGCCCGGTGCTGCCGATCCGGCCGTCCCCGGCCACCGCGTCCAGCAGGAAGAGGTCCGTTCCCGCCCGTTCGTACGCCGCGATCAGGGACCGCTCCGCGCGGGTGTCCGCACCGAGGTGCAGCACCTTGACCACGATGAGGTCCGTGCTGCCCTTCAGGGCGCGGACCAGTCCCGGCGGCTGGTAGCCGTGGAGTTGGACCCACGGCACCCGGGCCGCGGCCGTCGCCGCGCGCAGCGCCTCGGCGTCGTTGAGGAAGGTCACGAGGACCGGGCGCAGTCGTGCCGTCCGGTGTACGGCGTCGGCGAGCACGGTCAGTTGACTGAGCGTCAGGTTCGCGTGACCTCGCGGGACGCCGTGCCACAGGCCGACGAGGTCGGCTCCGGCCCGGTCGAGCGAGGCCACGTCCTCGGCCGAGGCGGCTCCGCAGATCTTGAGCAGCATCGGGCGTCACAGCCCCAGCATGGCGGCGACGCGGTTGCGCTGGATCTCCGACGTGCCCGAGTAGATCGGGCCGGCGACCGCGTCGCGCAGGTCCTTCTCCAGCCCGTACTCGGCCAGGTACCCGCTGCCGCCGAAGATCTGCACGGCGGCCAGGGCGGAGGAGAGGTTGCTCTCGCTGGCGAGGAGCTTGCTGACGGCGATGTCCCTCGTGACGTTCTCGCCCCGGGTCAGCCGGACGGCCGTGTCGTAGAGCCACTTCCGCGCGGTGTCCAGGCCGATGCTCATCTCCACGAGCTTGTGGGAGATCGACTGGTACGAGCCGATCGGACTGCCGAACTGGACGCGTTCCTTGGCGTACTCGACGCAGCGGTCGAGCCGGTGGCGCATCTGCCCGGTGCTGATGACGAAGGAGCAGAGGATCTCCCACTTCATCACGTGGTCCAGGACCAGGAACCCGGAGCCGACCCGGCCGATCACGGCGGACGCGGGGATCCGGCAGTCGTCGAAGTGCAGTTCGCTCAGCGGCGCGGTCCGCAGCCCCATGGTGGCGACGGGCGGCCCGATGACGAGGCCCGGGGTGTCCCGCTCCACGACGAAGGCGGTGATGCTGAGCGGGCCGCTGCTCGGATGGGTGCGCGCGTACACCACGAACACGTCGGCCACCGGGCCGTTGGTGATGAAGGACTTGCCGCCCCGCAGGACGAAGTCGTCGCCCTCGCGGGTGGCCGTGGTCCTCATCGCCAGCGCGTCGGAGCCGCTCTCGGTCTCGCTGATCGCGTGCGCGCCGATCGTCTCTCCCGAGCAGATCCCCGGCAGGTGGCGCGCCTTGAGCTCCGGGGAGCCGAACCGTTGCAGCGGGACCCCGACGCCGACCAGGTGGGTGGCGACCGAGAAGTTCAGTCCGCCGTCACGGCACCCGGTGCCGAGCCGTTCGAGCACGTGCATGGTGGTGAGCAGGTCCTGGCCAAGCCCTCCCCACTGCTCGTCGAACGGCAGGCCGAGGATCCCGGACCTCTGGATCAGCTTCCACTTGTCCCACGGGAAGGCGCCTTCGGCGTCCCCTTCGAGATGGCCGGAGCTGAGCTCCTCGCACCACTGGGCGATCCCCTCGCCCAGGGCGAGCTGGTCGGCGTTCCACCTGATCATCTGTCCGTCCCTGTCAGTACTCGGAGAAGTCGGCCGAGTCCAGGTTGTGGCGCTCGTCGCCGCGCAACGCGGGCGAGAACACGCACACCAGGCGGAGGTCCTCCTCCGGGCTCGCGATCAGGAAGTGGGCGTCGTTGCGGTCGAGCGCGTACAGCGTGCCCGGCTCCAGCGGGTGGGAGGTGCCGTCGGTGTCCACGACCTCGCCCTTCCCCTCGATGCAGTAGCAGGCCTCCAGGTGGCGGCGGTACTCCAGCCGCGACTTGGTGCCGGCCCGGACGGTGGTGTCCGTCATCGTGTAGCCCAGGCCGTCGGACTCGAGCAGGAACCTGCGGCTGAGCCCGTTGCCCCAGTCCACGGTCTTCACGTCGGCAAGGTGTCGGACGATCATCGGTGTGCCTCCTGGCGGCTTGGTGAGTACGGCGAAACGGTCTGGATGAAGGTGTGGAACTCCTCGACCACGTCGGCCCCTTCGGCGAGGGCGTGCTCGATCCGGGCGACCCCGGCGCTGCCCACGACCGCGGCGTCGGCGCCGAGGCCGTGCAGCAGGTCGATGTCCGCCCGGGAGCGGACGCCGAACCCGACGGCGATCGGTGCGGTGGTCCTCGTCCGCAGCGCGGCCAGCGCGGCGGCCAGCTCCCGGTGGTCGGCGGTGAGCCCGCCGCCGCTGCGGCCGTAGTGGGCCACCAGGTACAGGTACGCGGTGGCGCAGTCGGCGGCCGCGGCCCGCACCTCGGGCGACGACGCGGCGTAGCAGGTGGCGACCAGGGGCAGCCCGGCCGCCCGCACCGCGTCGAGGCAGTCGGCCCGCAGCCGCGGCGGCAGGCCGTGGACCAGCAGCCCGTGGACGCCCGCGTCGGCGACCCGCCGGACGAAGCCGGGCACGGTCGGGGCCCTGACCGTGTGGCTCCAGTCGGCCAGCAGGGCCACCCGCAGGTGGCGCAGCCCGGGCAGGACCCCGGCGAGGAAGTCGAGCACCTCGTCGAGTCCGACGCCGTCGGCCAGGGCCCGCTGCGCCGAGCGGCGGATGACGGGCCCGTCGGTGACCGAGTTCGGAAAGGGCACCGCCAGCTCCAGGCAGTCCACCCGGCAGTCGTCGAGCATCCGCATCACGTCGGCCAGGACGGGCAGCGGGGGGTCCCCGGCGTTGAGGAACACGGCCAGGCCGGGCCGGTCCGGTGGCCGGCGGGCGAAGAACCCGCTCACCGCGCACGCGCCGGTCGGGTGCGGAGGCGGTCGACGAGGTCGCGGGCGGCGCCGCCGCGCAGGGCGTCCTCGGCCGCCCGGATCGCCGACGGCCACCCGTCGATCAGCCCGCTCGCGACGGCCAGTGCGGCGGCGTTCAGGCAGACGGTCCGGGTGGCGAGCGCCGTCCCCGCTCCGGAGAGCACGCCGAGGAAGTGCTCGACCACGTCCTCCCCTCCGGTGGCGGGCCGCAGTTCGGCGATCGCGTCGGTCGCGCTCGCGGGAGCCTCGGCCGGCAGGTGGATCGCGTCGGTGCCGTCATTGGGGAGGAGGACGTTGTCGACGGAGCCGACGAGCTCGTCGATGCCCAGCTCGTTGGAGCAGAGCCAGATCCTCCGGTCGGTGACGGTGGCGGCGACCCGGCCCAGCGCCGGCAGCAGCGAACGGTCCGAGACGCCGACGAGCTGGGCGGAGACCGGCACCGCGGCCAGGAAGGGCCCGACGGAGTTGATGAACCCGCCGATCATCCGCAGGTCCATCGGCACGATGCTCCGGGCCAGCAGCGCCACCTCCCGCGGGTAGACGAAGTTCCCCGGGAAAGCGATGCCGAAGCGTTCCAGCCGCTCCTCGGTCCGCTCGTACGAGGTGGTCCGTCCGATACCGAGGCGGTCGAGCAGGTCGTGGGAGCCGCAGACGCTCGTGTAGGCGCGGGAGCCCGTCTTGACGACGCGGACGCCCAGGGCCGCGGCGAGGAACGCCGCCGCGGTGGAGATGTTGAACGTGGCCGGCCCGCCTCCGGTGCCGACGATGTTGGCCGTGCCGTCCAGCCGCGCGGCGACGGCCGGCCGCCGCTCGTCCAGCGAGCGGAGCATCGCGACCAGCGTGTCCCGGTCGGGCATCCGGGTGGACAGCGAGGACAGCAGCGCCACCGTCTCGCCGGGCCGCAGGGCGCCGTCCCGCAGCTGGTCCCAGAAGGACCCCCACAGCTCCTGGTCGACGGCGCGGTCCCGGCGGATCAGCGCTCGCAGCACCTCGTGCATGACTAGAGGGCGTCCGTCCGCTGCGGCTGGGCCTGGTCGATGAACCTGCTGATCGAGCCGACGGAGCGGAAGCTGTCCGGGTCGAGGTCGAACTCCTCGACGCGCACGTCGAAGCGGTCCTCCAGCCAGGCGATCGTCTTGAGCAGGCCGAGGCTGTCGATGACCCCGCCGTCCACGAGGTCGTAGTCGGCGTCCAGCTCGTTCGGGCCGACGTCGGGCAGGAACTCCTCGATGATGAACTGGGTGACTACCGCGGCGTGGTTCACGTGGCCGTTCCTTCGGTGGGCTGGGAGGGGGAGCAGGCGCGCTCGACGGGCGCGCGGTCGATCTTTCCGGTGGACGTCCTGGGCAGCGGGTCGTCCACGATCCGCAGGGTCGAGGGGACGGCGGTGAGCGGGAGGCGCTGCGCGCAGTGCCGGCGCAGCGCCAGCGAGTTCAGCCGGCTGTCCGGGGCGCGGCGGACCACGGCGCGCAGCAGGCGGCCGGCCACCGGGTCGGGTACGGCCACCACGGCCGCCTCGACGACCTCGTGGTGGTCGAGCAGCACCTGTTCGACCTCGTGGGTGTTGACCCGGGTGCCGCGGACCTTGACCTGGTGGTCGTTGCGGCCTTCCAGGGTGACGCGGCCGTCCTCGTCGCGCCGGACGAGGTCGCCGCTGCGGAAGTAGCGCCGGGTCTCCCCGTCGTGGTGGTGGGTCGCGAACCTGTCGGCGTCCTGGGCCCGGTCCAGGTAGCCGTCGGTCTGGAAGGGCGTCGCGACGTGGAGTTCGCCGGTGCCCGGCCCGGTGACGATCGCGCCGTCGGCGCCGACGATCACCGCGTGGACCCCGGGCAGCGGGCGCCCGATCGGCACCGGGCCGTCCGGCGGCTCGGTGCCGTCGACCTCGTGCAGGAAGCTGTCGTTGGTCTCGGTGCAGCCGTAGACGTTGTGGAGCCGCGCGCCGGGGAACAGGCGCGGAAGTTCGGCCAGGCAGCGGGCGGGCAGGCTGTCGCCGGTGAAGACGACGTGCTCGACGGTGTCGAGCCGGCGGCCGCTCTGCGCGGTCGCGTCCACCAGCAGTTGGTAGAACATCGGTACCGCCTGGACGAGTTGGACCTCGTGGCGGGAGAGCAGGTCCAGCAGGTGGCCCGGCTGGGTGGCCCGGGCCGGGTCGACCAGGACGACGCGGCCGCCGTGCTTGAGCGTGGCCCAGATGTCCAGCAGGCACAGGTCGAAGGTGAGCGGCGCGTAGTTGAGGACCGTCGTTCCCCGACGGATGCCGAACCGCTCGCCGGCCCAGGTGGTGAAGCGGTCCACCGCGCCCGTGCTCAGCGGCACGATCTTCGGCTGCCCGGTGGAACCGGAGGTGGTGAACATGAAGGAGACGTCGGCGGGTTCCGTGGCGCGTGGCGGCTTCGGTTCGGCCGACCGCTCCCCGGCGTCCGGACCGGGGTCCTCCGGCGAGAGGACGTGCCGGATGCCGGCCCGCTCGGCCGGGGCGGGGGCGGTCCCGCCCTCCGGTACGGGCGCCGGCAGCAGCAGGAAGCGCCGCCCTTCCAGCAGGCAGGCGAGCACCAGGGCGATCGTCGAGGGCGACTTGGCGGCCGGGATGCCGATCGGCTCGTCGCCGTCCGGGGCGAGCCGGACGATCCGCAGGCGCTCCCGCTCCGCCGCCCGGTGGAGTTCGCGGTAGGTCGTCTCCTCCCCGTGCCACACCAGGGCCGGATCACCGGGGTGGTCGGTGGCGTGCGAGACGAATGAACCCACCAGGTTCTGCTGCATCATGACTTCTCCGAGTTCATGCAACGGGGTGGGCTCTATGGACAACGGATGAGTTCATGCAACGGGTTCACCGATCTTTTTCGGAACAATGAAGGGCCGACACGAAAGGGGCCCGTCCGGCCGCCTTCCCGGCGAAAGAAGAATTATCACGTGGCGCTCGTCCACGGAAGTGGTGTGCTCGATCTGCACCATGACGGCACGTCAGGGCGGGTGTAGCGGTCGGGTGCGCGGATGCTAGCCGTCGAGCGTGTTCAATCTACATAAGGATTAGCGGGGTCTGGCGTAAAGATTGTCCTGATGCCTTCGACCCCCTTCTCTGTCTTGCGGAGTGAGACGGGAGCTGCCTAGTATCCGCCGTACTGTTCGCGAAGAAGCGAATCGGCGAGGGGATTTCCGGGGTGCTTTAGCGCGCCCGATCGCCGTGAAAGGTGGATCCGTCATGCCTGGCTCCGATCGGAGCGCGCACGCTCCGACCCAGTTGTCCTTCGCCCAGCAACGGCTGTGGTTCCTCGACCGGCTGCGGCCGGGCCTGCCGGACCACAACGTCCCGACCGCGGTCCGCCTGCGTGGCCGGCTGGACCAGGAGGCGCTCGTCCGGGCGCTGACCGACGTCGTGCGGCGCCACGAGGTGTTGCGCGGCCGGATCGCCGACTCCGAGGACGGCCCGTGCCACGTCACGGAGCCGGTCGAGACCTTCGTGCCGACGATCACCGACCTGGCGCACACCCCGGCGGAACAGGCCTGGCGGCGGGCCCGGGAGCTGGTGGCCGCCGACCTGGCGGCCCCCTTCGACCTCGGCGCCGCCCCGATGCTGCGGGCCCGACTGATCCGCGTCGCCCCCGACGACCACCTGCTGGTCCTGGTGATCCATCACATCGCCTGCGACGGCTGGTCGCTGCCGGTGCTGTGGCAGGAGTTCTCCGCCGGGTACGGCGCCGCCGTCGACGGCCGGCCGATCGCCCTGCCGGACCTGCCCATCCAGTACGCCGACTTCGCGCACTGGCAGCGGAAGCACCTGGCCGGAACCGCGCTGCAAGGCCAACTCGACTACTGGCGAGAGCACTTGGCCGACCTGGTCCCGTCGGTGCTCCCGACGGACCGGGAGCGCCCCGCGGCGTGGTCCGGCCGGGGCGACCAGGTCGAGATCGAGATCCCGGCGGAACTCGCCGACCGGATCCGCGCACTGGGGCGCACCCACGAGGTGACGCCGTTCATGACGCTGCTGGCCGCCTTCCAGGTCCTGCTCGCGCGCTGCACGGGACAGGCCGACGTGGCAGTGGGCACCCCGATCTCCGGGCGGACCCGGATCGAGGTGGAGCCGCTGGTCGGCTTCTTCGTCAACACCCTCGTCCTGCGCACCGACCTGTCCGGCGACCCCGGCTTCACCGACGTGCTCGCCCGGGTGCGGCGGTGCGCGGTGGAGGCCTACGCCCACCAGGACGTCCCCTTCGAGCGGCTGGTGCAGGAGCTGCGGCCCGAACGCGACCTCGGCCAGCACCCGCTGGTCACCGTCATGTTCCAGCTGGAGGATCCGCCCGCGCTCCCGTCCGGCCTCCCGGGTCTGGAAGTGAGCAGCCATCAGATACCCAACGACGTTGCCAAGTTCGACATCGAGGTCTCCCTGACGGACCTCGGCGACCGCCTCACCGGCGTCATCCGCTACGCCGCCGACCTCTTCGAGCGCGACACGGTGCTGCGGCTCGCCGAGGGCTTCACAGCGCTGCTCGACCACCTCGTCGGCGCTCCCGAGCGGCCGATCTCCGCCTGGCAGACCCCGCCCGGCCTCCGCGTGGGCTCCTCTGCTCCCACCGTGCACCCCGTGGCCCCGCGGCCCGACGCCTCCCAGGCCGGCGCCGCCGAGACCGAGACCGAACTCCTCGTGCTGGAGACCTGGGCCGAGGTGCTCGGAGTCACCCCGGACGGCGTGCACAGCGACTTCTTCGAACTGGGCGGCCATTCGCTGCTCGCCTCGAAGGTCATGTCCCGGCTCGGCCGGGCGCTCGACCTCGAACTGCCGGTCGTCCTGCTCTTCTACCACCCGACCGTCGCCGAACTCGCCGACGGCATCGACGCGGCGCTGCTGGCGGACCTCGGCGAAGCCGAGGCGGAACCGCTCCCCGCCGGAAAGGCCCGTCACCCGTGAAGGCACAGCACAGTCGCCCCGAAAAGCCCGGCCAGCCGACCGCTCCCACGCGGGCCGGCCTACGCGCCCTGCTCGACCAACGCGTCCGCGCGGCCCGGGCCAGGGCCGCCGAGGGCGAGCCGGAGGCCGCGGTCCCGCCCCGCCCGGAGGGCGCGCGGGTGCCGTCGTTCACCCAGGAACGCATGTGGCTGATCGAGCGGCTGTCCGACGGCCCCGCGCTGTACAACGTCCACGAGGTCTTCCGGCTGCGCGGCCCGCTGGACATGGCCGTCCTCGGCCACAGCCTCACCGAGCTGGTGCGGCGCCACGAAGTCCTGCGCACCGCCTTCCCCGAGGAAGACGGCCGCCCCGTCCCCTCGGTGGAGCCAGCCCGGCCGATCGACCTGCCCGTCACGGACCTACGGACCGAGCCCGCGGAACGCCGGACGGAACTCGCCCTCGACCTCGTCCACTCCGAGATCCTGCGCCCCTTCGACCTGGCCGCCGCCCCGCTGCTGCGCGCGTCGCTGCTGCGGGTCGACGAGGACGAGCACCTCCTGGTGGTGGTCGTCCACCACATCGCGGTCGACGGCTGGTCGATGCCGCTGCTGTGGGACGACCTGTCGGCGATGTACCGGAGCCGGCTGGAAGGCCGCGAGCACGAGCTGCCCCCCTTGCGGATCCAGTACGCGGACTTCGCCCACTGGCAGCGGGCCCGGCTCTCCGGCGACCGCCTGCAGAGCCAACTGGACTACTGGAGCGCACAGTTGTCCGGGCTGTCGCCGCTGGACCTGCCCACCGACCGTCCGCGCGGACCGGTCCGCGCGGGCCGGGGCGAGCGGATCACCTTCACGGTGCCCGAGGAACTGGCGGAGCGGCTGCGGCTGCTGGGCCGGCGGCACGGCGCGACGATGTTCATGACCCTGCTGGCAGGGTTCCAGGCCCTGCTCGCCCGCTACAGCGGGCAGTCCGACGTGGCGGTCGGCACGCCGGTCGCGGGCCGCACCCGGCCGGAACTCGACCCGCTGGTGGGCTCGTTCATCAACACCGTGGTCCTGCGCACCGACCTCGCGGACGACCCGGGCTTCGCCGAGCTGCTCGACCGGGTCCGCCGGACCGCCCTGGACGCCTACGCGCACCAGGACGTGCCGTTCGAGCGGCTGGTGCAGGAGCTGCGGCCGGCTCGCGGCCTCGACCGCAACCCGCTGTTCCAGGTGATGGTCGCCGGCCTGTCCGACCCGACCGCCTCCCTCCGGCTGGCCGGGGCGGAGGTCGAACAGCTGGAGGTCGACAACGGCACGGCCAAGGTCGACCTCAGCCTGGTGATCGCCGACCGGCCGGGCGGCCCGGACGGTACGAGCGGCACGAGCGGCATGAGCGGCACGAGCGGGACGACCGGCACCGTGGCCTTCGACACCGCGCTGTTCGACCGCGCGAGCGTGGAGCGCCTGGTCGGCCACTACCTCCGGCTGCTGGACGCCGCGGCCGACGACCCCGACCGTCCCGTCTCCCGCCTGGACCTGCTCACCGAGGCCGAGCGCGAGGCGCTGCTGGTGGCCGCCAACGCCACCGACGAACCCTTCCCCGCCGAGCTCTGCGTGCACGAGCTGGTCGAGGAGCGGGCCCGGCTGACCCCCGAGGCGGTGGCGGTCCGCTGCGGAAGCGAGCGACTGACCTACCGGGAACTCGACGGCCGGGCCAACCGGTTGGCCCGGCACCTGCGAGCCCGGGGAGCCCAGCCGGAACGCCTGGTCGGCGTCTGCCTGCCGCGCTCGGCGGAGCTGGTCGTGGCCCTGCTGGCCGTCCTCAAGTCGGGCGCCGCCTACCTGCCGCTGGACCCGGACCTCCCGGCCCAGCGGATGTCGTTCATGCTCGCCGACGCCGACGTGCCGCTGCTGCTCACCCGGCGCTCCCTGGCCGACCGGCTGCCGGAGCACGGCGCCGAGACGGTGTGGCTGGACGCCGAGGCCCCGCTCGTCGCGGCCCTGTCCGAGGACCGGCTGCCGCCGCTCGCGACGCCCGCCGACCTGGCGTACTCGATCTACACCTCCGGTTCGACCGGCCGCCCCAAGGCCGTGCTGGTCCCGCACGAGGGCGTGGTCAACTACCTGGTGGTCCGCGGCCGCCAGCTGGACCTCGACGGGTCCGACGTCGTCGCCTCGGTGGCCTCGATCTCCTTCGACGTCATCGTCCCCCAGGTGCTCATGCCGCTGGCCTGGGGCGCGAGCGTGGTGATCGCCCCGTCGGAGGTCGCGGTCGACGGCCCGCGCCTGACGGAGATGATGCGCGAGTTCGGCGTCACCACGCTCATGGCCACCCCGGCCACCTGGCTCCTGCTGCTGGACGGCGGCTGGCCGGGCGGCCGGTTCCAGGCGATCTGCGTGGGCGAACCGCTCCAGCCCGCCCTGGCCCGGCGGCTCCTCGACCGGGTCTCCACGCTGTGGAACGGCTACGGTCCCACCGAGGCGTCCGTCGGCTGCGTCACCCGGCGGGTGGACGCCGACCGGGACCTGGCCCGGCCGGGCGGGTCCGTGCCGATCGGCCGGCCGCTCGGCAACCTCCGGATCTACCTGCTGGACCCGGCCGGCGCCCCGGTGCCCGTCGGCGTCCCGGGGGAGATCCACATCGGCGGGGTCGGCGTCACCCGCGGGTACGCCAACCGGCCGGGGCTGACCGCCGAGCGCTTCGTGCCCGACCCGTTCGGTGCGGACGGCGGCCGGCTGTACCGCACCGGCGACCTGGCGCGGTACCTGCCGGACGGCAGCCTGGTCTTCCTCGGCCGCACCGACGAGCAGGTGAAGATCCGCGGGTACCGCATCGAGCTGGGCGAGATCGAGGTCGCGCTGTGCGCGCAGCCCGGTGTCGCCAGGGCCGCGGTGACGGTGCGCGGCGGCGGGACGGACGCCGAACTGGCCGGCTACCTGGTGTGGCAGGACGGGCCTGCTGACCTGGCGGCCGTGCGGCGCGCCCTGCGCGAGACCCTGCCCGAGTTCATGGTGCCCACGACGCTGACCGCGCTCGACCGGATCCCCCTGACCACCAACGGCAAGGTGGACCGCGGGGCCCTGCCCGAGCCCGCCCGCCACGACCACGCGGCCGGTGCGCTCCCGCCACGGGACCTGCCGGAACTCCTGATGACCAGGATCTGGGAGCGCGTGCTGGGCACCCCGCGGGTCGGCGTCCGGGACGACTTCTTCGCGCTGGGCGGGCACTCCCTGAGGGCGGTCGAGCTGGTGGAGGCCGTCCGGCGGGAGTGGGGGGTGACCGTGCCGCTGAACACGGTGTTCCGCCACCCCACCGTCGAGGGGCTGTGCGCGGAACTGCCCAACGCGGCGCGGGCCCTGCGCCGACTGGTCGTTCCGCTGGCCGAGGGGGACCGCCGCCGGGCGCCGCTGATCCTGGTGCACCCGCAGAGCGGCGACGTGTGCTCCTTCCTCCACCTGGCCGGACAGCTCACCGAGCGGCTCGCCGAATCCCCGGTTGACGCCGCCCGGCCCGTCTACGGCCTGGAGGCCGTCGGCTACAACACCGACGAGCCGCCCCTGGCCACCGTCGAGGAGCAGGCGCAACGCTACCTGCGGGAGCTGCGGTCCGTCCTGCCCGACGGCCCGTACCTGCTGGCCGGCTGGTCCTTCGGCGGGCTGGTCGCCTTCGAGCTGGCCCGCCTGCTGGAGGAACAGGGGAACCCCCCGGGGTTCCTCGGGATCATCGACGTCGGAGCGCCCGCGTCCACCGATGAAGCCGCCGACAGGGAGGGCGGGGACCTCCACGAGCTCGACGAGGAGGCCGCCCTCGCCCTGCTGCTCCACGACGCGGACGGCCGCGAGCACCTTCCCTCGCACGTGCGCACCGAACAACTGCGGCGCATGGCACGGGTGTTCACCGCCAACGGCGCCGCCGCCCGGCGCTACCGGTCGACGGCACGGCTGCGGACACCGATCCACCTGTTCACCAGCGCCGAGACCCACCCCGAACTCGGCGGCCCGGTCGTGGTCCCCGCCCGGTGGCGGGACCGTACCCGGGGGGCGTTGAGCGTGGTCGAGGTCCCCGGCAACCACCACGACATGCTGTCGCCGCCGCACGTCGCCCGCTTCGCCGACGCGCTGTCGGCCGTCCTGGAGGAGCTCGGATGAGCGACCGACACGAGTTGCCGCTGTCGTCGGCGCAGTCCGGCATCTGGTTCGCCCACCACCTGCGCCCCGGCAGCCCCGCCTACAACACCGGCGAGTACGTGGACATCCCCGGGCCGATCGACCCGGAGCTGTTCGAGACGGCCGTACGGCGCGTGGTGGACGAGACCGAGTCCCTGCGCGTCCGCCTCACCGACGGCGCCGACGGCCCCCGGCAGGTTGTCACCGCGTCGCCCGACTGGACGATGGACCACGTCGACCTCACCTCGACGCCGGACCCGCTGGGGGAGGCCGAGCGCTGGATGCGCGCCGACCTGTCCACCCCGCTCGGGCTCACCCGGGACCCGCTGTTCCGCCAGGCCCTGTTCGCCGTCGCGCCGGACCGCTTCCTCTGGTACCAGCGCGTCCACCACATCGTGGTCGACGGCTTCAGCATGTCGCTCATCGCGCGCCGCGTCGCCAAGACCTACACCGGACTGGTCGGGGGCCGGGCCGGGGCAGGGCCGGCCTTCGGGCCGCTGAGCGCCCTGCTGGCGCACGACGCCGCCTACCACGCCTCCGAACAGCCCCAGCGGGACCGTGAGTTCTGGGCGGCCCGGCTGGCCGGACGGCCGGACCCGGTCAGCCTCGCCAGCCGCTCGGCGCCCGCCTCGGACGGCTTCCTGCGCCGTACCGGCAGCCTCGACGCGCCCACCCTGGCCGCGCTGCGGCGGGCCGCGCGACCCGCCGGGGCGAGCTGGCCCACCGCCTTCACCGCCGCGGTCGCCGCGTACCTCCACCGCCTCAGCGGCGAACGGGACGTCGTGCTCAGCATGCCGGTCACCGGGCGCACCGGCTCCGCCGCGCCGGCCGTCCCCGGCATGGTGGCGAACGTGGTGCCGCTGCGGCTGCGCGTCCACCCCGAACAGGGCCTGTCCGCGCTCGCGCGACAGGTGGCCGAGGAGGTCGCCGCCCAGCGCGGGCACCAGCGCCACCGCAGCGAGGACCTGCGCAGGGAACTGGACCCGGCCCGCTCGGAGCGGGTCCTGTTCGGGCCCGTCGTCAACATCATGTCCTTCTACTACCACCTGGACTTCGCGGGCGTCCGGGCCACCGTGCACAACCTGTCCAACGGGCCGGTCGAGGACCTCTCCTTCTCCGTCTACGACCGCTCCGACGGCACCGAGCCCCGGCTCGACCTCGACGCCAACCCCGCGCTCTACACCGAGGCCGAACTCACCGCCCACCAGCAGCGGTTCCGCCGCTTCCTGGACGCGGTGGCCGCCGACCCGGACCGGCCGATCGGCCGGCCCGACCTCCTCACCCCCGGGGAACGGCACCGGACCGTCGTGGCCGCCAACCGCACCACGCGGCCCCTGCCGCACCCGACGGTGCCGTCGGCCTTCGCGGCCGAGGTCGCGCGCAGGCCCGAGGCGCCCGCCGTGGTGTGCGGCGAAACCACCCTGTCCTACGCGGAGTTGAACGCCCGGGCCAACCGGCTGGCCCACCGGCTCATCGCCCTCGGCGTCCGCTGCGACAGCACGGTGGCCGTGCTCATGGAACGTTCCGTCGACGTGGTGGTGGCGGTCCTGGCGGTCACCAAGGCCGGCGGCGCCTACGTACCCCTGGACACCCGGGCCCCGGCGGCCCGCCTGCGCCGCGTCCTGGACGACACCGGGGCGGCGATGCTGCTCACCCACCGGGCCACCCGGGACCACGCGCCGTCCCTCGGCACCCCCGGTGTCGTCGTCGACGCCGACCCCGGCCTCGCCGACCAGCCGGCCACCGACCCCGTCGTGCCGCTGCGCCCGGACCACCTGGCCTGCGTCCTGTACACCTCGGGCTCCACGGGCACGCCGAAGGGCGTGGCCCTGAGCCACCGCAACGTCATCAGCCTGACCGCGCAAGGCTGTTGGCGCGAGGAGGACGGCCCGCGCGTCCTCGCGCACTCCCCGCACGCCTTCGACGCCTCGACCTACGAGTGGTGGGTGCCGCTGCTCAACGGCGGCCGGGTCGTCGTGGCCCCGCCCGGCGAGCTGGCGCTCGCGGACCTCCACCGGCAGATCGTCGACCACCGGGTCGGCGCGCTCTGGCTGACGGCCGGGCTGTTCCGGGTGTTCGCCGAGGAGTCCCCAGGCACGCTGGCCGGGGTCGGCCAGGTGTGGACCGGCGGCGACATCGTGCCGGCCGACGCGGTGCGGCGCGTCCTGGACCGCTGCCCGGACTCCGTGGTGGTCGCCGGGTACGGCCCGACCGAGGCCACCACGTTCACCACCCGCCGGGTGCTCCGCCCCGGCCAGGCCGTGCCCGACGTCGTCCCCCTCGGCCGGCCGGTGGACAACCGGCGGGTGTACGTCCTGGACGAGACGCTGTCCCCGGTGCCGCCGGGGGTGGCCGGCGTGCTGTACGTCGCCGGCGCGGGCGTGGCGCGCGGGTACCTGAACGACCCCCGCCGGACGGCCGCCCAGTTCGTGCCGTGCCCGTTCGGCGAACCGGGCGAGCGGATGTACCGCACGGGCGACGTGGTCCGCTGGAACGCCGAGGGGGAGCTGGAGTTCCTCGGCCGCGCGGACGAACAGGTCAAGCTCCACGGCTTCCGCATCGAACTCGGCGAGATCGAGGCGGTCCTGGCCGGGCACCCCGCCGTCGCCCAGGCGACCGTGGCCGCCGGCCCGGGCGCCTCCTCCGGCCGGCGTCTGATCGGCTACGTCGTCCCGGCCGGGGCCCCGGGGCCCGACCCGGCGCTCGACCCGGCCTCGGTGCGGGAGCACGCCGCCGCGGCCCTGCCGGACTACATGGTGCCCTCGGCGATCGTCGTGCTCGACGCCTTCCCCCTGACGCCCAGGGGGAAGATCGACCGGGCCGCGCTGCCCGTCCCCGACCCCGAGCCGGCACCGTCCGGGCCCGGGCCGCGCACCCCGGCGGAGCGGACGATGTGCGCGCTGTTCGCCGAGGTGCTCGGCCGCCCCGAGGTGGGCGTCGACGACGGCTTCTTCGCGCTCGGCGGCAACTCCCTGCTCGCGACCCGGCTGGTCAACCGGGTGCGGGTGCGGTTCGGCCGGGACCTCACCCTCGGCGCCCTGTTCCAGGCGCCCACCCCGGCGCGCCTGGTCGAAGCCCTGGAGGAGGCCCCGGACGCCGCGTCCGTACCGGTCCTCTCACCCCGTACCCGACCCTGAGCCCCTGAGGGCGATCACAGGAAGCACCTTCGGCATGGTCCACACCCTCTCCCAGCCCGACGACACCCCGGCACCGCCCGCGACACCGGAAGCACCGACCGCCGTAGCGCCGGCGGAGTCCCAGGTCCGCCGGTACTACCGGCTGGTCGACGCCGGCGACGTGCCCGCGCTGGTCGCCCTGTTCACCCCCGACGCCCGCTACCACCGCCCCGGGTACCCGCCCATGGTCGGGCACGCCGAACTGGAGCGCTTCTACCGCGACCAGCGGGTGATCCGCGCCGGCACCCACACCCTGGCCACCGTGGTCACCACCGGCGACGAGGTGGCGGTGCACGGCCTGTTCCGCGGCGTGCTGCACGACGGCGGCGAGGTCGAGCTGCGGTTCGCGGACTTCTTCCGGATGACGCCGCAGGGCCGCATCGCCGCGCGCGACACCTTCTTCCACGTGCCGGCGGTCTGAGGCACAGCCACAACCACAGCCACAGCGGCACCGGCGGCGACCGCCCTCGCGGTCGCGCGTTCACCCCCGACGGGGACACTTCAGCACAGGAAAGCGGGAAGCAGTTGACCCAGACGGTCCTCACCTCCGACATCCCGGCGTTCGTCGGCACTGGACGGCCACCGTTCGACGCCCGGGCGATCCACGAGCTGGTCGCCGAGCAGGCCGTGCGGGCCCCGCACGCGCCCGCCGTCACCTGCGACGGACGGACCCTGACCTACCGGCAGCTCGACGACCGCGCCAACCGGCTCGCCGGGCGACTGCGGGCCGCCGGACTGGCGCCGGAGGGCGTCGTCGGCGTGCTGGTGCCGCGGTCGCCGGAGCTGATCGTGGCCCTGCTCGCCGTCCTCATCGCGGGCGGGGCGTACCTCGGGCTCGAACCGGACGACCCGGCCGCCCGCCACGCGCTGCTGCTCGAAGACGCCGGCGCG
The DNA here is from genome assembly GCF_042802075.1 of Kitasatospora sp. NPDC057518. Classification (NCBI taxonomy): domain Bacteria; kingdom Bacillati; phylum Actinomycetota; class Actinomycetes; order Kitasatosporales; family Streptomycetaceae; genus Kitasatospora; species Kitasatospora sp. NPDC057518. Next base: position 11,476 of record NZ_JBHVEU010000023.1, on the reverse strand, counting down.
GCCATGGTGATCACCGAGGAGGCCGCGGGGCCCGAGCTGCGGGAGCGGCTGCCCCACGCCGTCGTCACGGTGACGGAGGGCGCCCCGGCGCAGGAGCCGGCCACCGGCCCGGCGGCCCCGGCCCGCCCCGGCGACCCGGACCGGCTCGCCTACGTCAGCTACACCTCCGGCTCCACCGGCGAGCCCAAGGGCGTCGGCGTGCCCCACCGGGCGGTCGACCGGCTCGTCCGGGGCGCGGACTGGGTGGACGTCCGCGCCGAGGACGTCTTCTTCCACCTCGCGCCGGTCGCGTTCGACGCCTCCACCTTCGAGATCTGGACCCCGCTCGTCAACGGCTGCCGGCTGGTCCTCTTCCCCCCGGTCGCCATCACCCTGGAGCACGTGGCGCGCGTCGTCCGCGCCGAGCGCGTGACGGTCCTGCTGCTGACCACCGGGCTCCTCCACCAGATGGTGAGCTCCCACCCGGAGGCGTTCGCCGACGTCCGGCACGTCCTCACCGGGGGCGACGTGGCCTCACCGGGCCACGTCCAGCACCTGCTGGCCCGCCACCCGGAGCTGCTCTTCACCAACGGCTACGGACCGACCGAGAACACCACGTACACGACCTGCTGGACCAGCAGCACCCTCCCCGAGCTGCGGAGCGTGCCGATCGGCCGCCCGATCAGCGGCACCAGGGTCGCCGTGCTCGACGACGAGCTCAGGCCGGTGCCCGTCGGCGAGTGCGGGGAGCTGTACGTGGCCGGGGCGGGCCTGGCCCGCGGCTACCTGGGCCGCCCGGCCGCGACCGCCGAACGGTTCCTGCCCGACCCGTTCGGCACCGAGCCCGGCGCCCGGATGTACCGGACCGGCGACCTCGTGCGCTGGCTGCCGGACGGCACGCTGGAGTTCGTCGGACGCGCGGACGACCAGGTCAAGGTCCAGGGCTACCGCGCCGAACCGCGCGCCGTCGAGGTCGAGTTGGAACGGCTCCCCGGGGTGCGGCACGCGGTCGTGCTGCCGCAGCCCGACCCGGCGGGCGGCACCCGGCTGCTGGCCTACGTCGTGCCCGCGGAACCCGGTCCGGAGGGCAACGCCGACCTCGGCCGGCGGCTGCGCCACGACCTGCGGGACAGCCTGCCGGACTACCTGATCCCCTGGGCGATCCTGGTCCGTCCCGAGCTGCCGGTGAACCGCAACGGCAAGATCGACCGCCGGGCCCTGCCCACCGCCACCCGGGTCCCGCGCAACGTGCCCAACGAGTTCGTCCCGCCCGTCACCGAGGTGCAGACCCGGCTGGCCGACCTGTGGGGCGACGTCCTCGGCATCGAACCGGTCGGCGTCGACGACGACTTCTTCGACCTCGGCGGACACTCCCTGCTGGCCACCGACCTCCTGGTCGCCACCCAGCGCGAGTTCGACGTGGACCTCCCCGCGCAGACCCTCTACATGTCGCCGACCGTCGCCGAGCTGGCGACGGCCCTCAGCGAGCGGCTGGGGACGGCGGGCCCGGAGGGCCGGGCCGATGCGCCAGGCGGGCCGGCCGGCGCGGCGGGGGAGGAGCGGCCCCGATGACGACGGTCCCCCCGACCGCGCGCTGCCCGGTCCTCGCCCCGCGGCCGGTCGACCTGATCGACCCCGACCTCTACCACGCGGGCGGGGCGCACGAGGCGTGGCGACGGCTGCGCCGCGAGGCCCCGGTGAGCTGGCAGCCGGTCGGCGACATCGGCTACTGGTCGGTCGTCGGCCACGCCGAGGCCAACCGGGTCCTGCGCGACCACGCCACGTTCACCTCCGAACAGGGCACCCTGCTCAACCTCCTCGGCAAGGGCGACCCCGCCGGCGGCCGCCAGATGGCCGCGACCGACCCGCCCCGGCACGCCCACCTGCGCGGCCCGCTCCAGCAGGCCCTGTCGATCAAGACGGTGGAGAACGACCGGGAGGCCATCCGCCGGGTCGTCGTCGACCTGCTCCGGCCGCTGGCCGACGGCGGCCCGTACGACTTCGCCGCCGCCATGGCCACCCTGCCGATGGCGGTGATCGGCACCATGATGGCGCTGCCGCAACAGGACTGGCCGCGGCTGGTCCGGCTCGCCCACGCCTGCATCGCCGCGGACGACCCCGAGTTCCAGCTCGCCGACGGGCCCCAGGCCACCCTGGTGACCGCCCACCGCGAACTGTTCGCCTACTTCCAGGACCTCGTCACCGAGCGCCGGCGCGCACCGGGTGACGACCTGGTCAGCGTGCTGCTCACGATGGAACTGGACGGACGCCGGCTGTCGCCGGGCGAGATCGTGTCCAACTGCTACAGCCTGCTGCTCGGTGCGACCGTCACCACCGCCCAGCCGCCGATCGCGGCGATGGCCGAACTGGCCGGCACCCCGGTCCTGGACGACTGGGCGGCCCACCCGGAGCTGCTCGGCAGCGGCGTGGAGGAGGCCCTGCGCTGGGCCTCGCCCACCCAGCACTTCATGCGCCACACCACCCGCGACGTCGAGGTCCGGGGCGTGCCGATCCCCGCGGGGGACGCGGTCGTCGTCTGGCTGGCCTCGGCCAACCGCGACGAGACCGTGTTCGCCGACCCGTACACCTTCGACATCCGACGGCGGCCCAACAAGCACATCGCCTTCGGCGTCGGCGCGCACTACTGCATCGGCCACACCGTCGCACGGGTGGCCCTGCGGATCCTGTTCGCCGAACTGCTCGGCCGGTTCACCGACTTCGAGCTCGCCGGGGCGCCGCGACGGATGCGCTCGAACGTCATCGCGGGCTTCACCCACCTGCCGGTCACCGCGCGGACCCGGTAGGGCCCGACACTCTCACCGCAGCCGAACCAGAGAAGAAACCCCACACGGAAGGTCATCAGTGGACGCTCCGACGGCCCGTACCCGCAACAAGTGGTTCCTGCGCGAGCCGTCGCCGGTGGCACCGGCGCGGCTGTTCTGCCTGCCCTACTCCGGCTGCGGTGCCAGCATGTACCGCCAGTGGCCGTCCTCGGTCGACGGCGTCGAGGTCTGTCCCGTGCAACTGCCCGGCCGGGAGAACCGGATGCGCGAGCCCGCCCACACCACCTACCAGGCGCTGGCCGACGACCTCTGCGAAGCGCTGCGCCCCTACCTGGACCGGCCCTACGCCCTGTTCGGCCACTGCGGCTCCGCGCTGGCGGCGTACGAGACCGCCGTACGGCTGGTCCAGCGGGGCTGCCCCGCCCCGACCCGGCTGTTCGTCTCCTCGGAGGTCGCGCCGCAGGACGGCCCCTACGGCCGCTTCCTCGGCATGAACGACGACGAGCTGGCCGACGAACTGCGCGGGCTCGTCGCGGAACTGGGCGGCACACTGGAACCGAGCCTGCTCGCGCTCTACCTCGGCGTCCTGCGCAACGACGTCGACATGAACAAGCGCTACCACGTGGCCGAGCCATTCCGGCTGCCGTGCCCGGTCACCGCCATCGGCTGGACCGAGGACACGGGCATCGCGCCGTCCCTGATGACCGGCTGGCCGGCCTGCGGCGACACGACCTTCGAACTCCTGGAAGGAGGCCACTACCGCTTCATCGAGGCGCCGGCGGACCTGCTGGCGCTGCTGGTCGCGGACCTGGCGCCCACCCGCTCCCGCACGTCCTGACGGCGGACCCGTCCGAGCTCGGAAGCGGCGCCCGACGCGACGTCCGAATGCCGCCAGCACACGGACCCTTCCACGGGTGACGATCGGGACAGCCCGACCGCACGCCGGCCACGGCCCGCCTTCCCGCGGGCCCGTGCGCCTGCTCGTCCCCGCCCGTCGAAGGACCTCCCCGTGAACGACGCCCTCTTCGCCGTTGCCGAAGCTGCCACCGCCGAACCTGACACCGCCGCGCAGGCCACCGTCGCGCCCGCGCCGGGCCCGGCCTCCCCGGGCCCGGCCGTCCTGCCCGCGCTCGCCCCGGTCGACTGGCAGGACGTGCGGGAGCAGCTGGACCGGGACGGGGTGGCGCTCACCGGGCCCCTGCTGTCGCCCGCCCAGTGCCGGGAGCTCGCCGACACCTTCGACGACGACGGCCTGTTCCGCTCCACCGTGGTGATGCAGCGCTACGGCTTCGGCCGCGGCACCTACCGGTACTACGCCGACCCGGCCGCCGTACCGGTCCTGGACGCGCTGCGGGAGCGGCTGTACCCGCCGCTGGCGCGGATCGCCAACCAGTGGGCGGCGCGGCTGGGGGAGCGGACCTTCCCGCCCACCCTCGCCGAGCTGCACGCCGAGTGCGCCGCCGAGGGCCAGCACCGTCCCACCCCGCTGGTCCTGCGGTACGGTCCGGGCGACCACGCCTGCCTGCACCAGGACGTGTACGGCGACCTCGTCTTCCCGCTGCAGGCCACGATCATGCTGGAACGGCCCGGCGAGGACTTCACCGGCGGGGAGAACGTCTTCGTCGAACAGCGGCCCCGCTCGCAGTCCCGCGCGATCGTGGTGCGGCCGCGCCTCGGCCAGGCCCTGGTCTTCCCCGTCCAGCACCGCCCCGTCCAGGGCAGCCGCGGCTACCGGCGCCACCCGATGCGCCACGGCACCAACGCCGTCGAGTCCGGGCGCCGCACCACGCTCGGCGTGATCTTCCACAACGCCCGCTGACCGCGCGCCCGCCCGCTCACCACCAGGACACCCCGTGAACACCCTCGCCCCCGAGACCGTCCCCGACACCGCCGCCGGCAGCGTCCAGGCCGCCGTCCGCGCCCTCGACACCGCCGACTGGACCGCCCTGACCGCCGAACTCGACACCCACGGCTGCGCCCCGACGCCCCGCCTGCTCGACCCCGCCCAGTGCAGGGAGCTCGCCGCGCTCTACGACCGGCCCGAACTGTTCCGCACCACCGTCGACATGGCCCGCCACCGCTTCGGCTCCGGCCAGTACCGCTACTTCACCCACGACCTGCCCGAACCCGTCGCCGCCCTGCGCGAGGCCCTCTACCCCCACCTGCTCACCGTCGCCCGCACCTGGGCCGACAAGCTCCGCCGCCCCGCCCCCTGGCCCGACACCCTCGCCGAGTGGACCGCCATGTGCCACGCCGCCGGCCAGGACAAGAGCTCCCAGATCCTGCTGCGCTACGGCCCCGGCGACTGGAACGCCCTGCACCGCGACGTCTTCGGCGACCTCGTCTTCCCCCTCCAGGTGGTCATCGGCCTCGACGCCCACGGCACCGACTACACCGGCGGCGAGTTCCTCCTCGTCGAACAGCGCCCCCGCGCCCAGTCCCGCGGCACCGCCACCGTCGTCCCCCAGGGGCACGGCCTGATCTTCACCACCCGCGACCGCCCCGTCCCCTCGGCCCGCGGCCACCGCGCCGGCCCCGTCCGCCACGGCGTCAGCACCGTGCGCAGCGGCCGCCGCCACACCCTCGGCCTCGTCTTCCACGACGCCTGAGGCCCCGCCGCCATGGCCGCCACCGGCACACCCGGGCCCGCCGCCGACACCGCTGCGCCCACCGTCGGCACCGCCCCGGTCCCGTCCCGCCGCTACACCCTGACCGGACCCGACAACCGCCCGTACTCCAGCACCACGCCCGGCACCCTCGGCGGCCACCGCCGGGGCCGCCTCTACGGCCGCCTCGACTGCCCCTCCGCCCTGCGTACCATCGCCACCGGCGGCTACGTGCGCCACCGCGTCTTCTTCGCCGACGAGGCCACCGCGATCGCCGCCGCCTACCGGCCCTGCTCGGTGTGCCTGCCCGAGAGGTACCGGCAGTGGAAGACCCGCCGGAAGGACCGCACCCCGTGAACCCCCGCCCCGCACCCGACCGCTCCCCGCTCCTCCCCGCACCCGACCGCTCCCCGCTCCTCCCCGCACCCGACCGCTCCCCGCTCCTCCCCGCACCCGACCGCTCCCCGCTCCTCCCCGCACCCGACCG
>NZ_JBHVEU010000023.1:0-5523 GCF_042802075.1 Kitasatospora sp. NPDC057518 | reverse complement strand
CGCTCCCCGCTCCTCCCCGAACCCGGGCCGACCGCCTACGGCGACCTCCCCGCACCCGCCCCCCACACCGCCCCCGAACTCGCGGCCCTGCTGCGCCTGCTCGCCGACCACCGCCGCCCGCCCCCGCACGGCGTCGCGATCGGCCACAGCCGCGACGACGCCTCCCGCGCGGCGGCCGCCGCCTTCGCCGACGCCTGGCAGGCCGCCGGCCACGCGGTCCTGGCCGTCGTCGACTGGCCCGAACAGGCCGCCTCCTGGCTGCGGCCCGCCCACCGCCTCACCGCCCCCGAACCCGACGCCCTCGTCATCGCCGCCGCCCCGCTCGGCTGGGCCCAACTCGCCCGACGCCTGCGCCACAGCACCCCCTGGCGCCCGGACCGCACCTTCGGCTTCGCGTCCCTCGCCGAGCCGGTCGCCGCCGCGCTCGCCGGGCCCGGCGTCCTGGACGGCGTACGCGGCGCGAGCGCGGACGGCGGCACCTGGCGCATCGCCTCCGGCTGGACCGACTCCTTCCCGCCTGCCACCCCGGGCGCCGCCACGTGACCACCACCCCCGCCCTGTTCGGCCCGCCGCCCGCCGGCTACGAGCGCCGCGAGATCGCGCCGGGCGCCGTCCACCTGCCCGGCTGGCTCGCCCCCGACCGGCAGCGCGACCTCGTCGCCGCCTGCCGCGCCTGGGCCGCCGGGCCCGTCCCGATCCGGCACACCCGGCTGCCGCGCGGCGGCGTCATGTCCGTGCAGACCGTGTGCCTGGGCTGGCACTGGCAGCCCTACGTCTACACCCGCACCGCCGACGACGTGAACGGCCGCCGCGTCGCCCGCCTCCCCGACTGGCTCGCCGACCTCGGCCGCCGGGCGGTGGCCGACGCCTACCAGGACCCCGGCCAGGGCGCCGCCTACGAACCCGACGCCGCGCTGGTCAACTTCTACGACGCCGACGCCCGGCTCGGCATGCACCAGGACAAGGACGAGCACTCGCTCGCCCCGGTGGTCTCCCTCAGCATCGGCGACACCTGCCTCTTCCGCTTCGGCAACACCCGTACCCGCAACCGGCCCTGGACCGACCTGACCCTCGCCTCCGGCGACCTGCTCGTCTTCGGTGGCCCCTCCCGCCTCGCGTACCACGCCGTGCCGAAGATCCTCCCCGGCACCGGCGACCCCGCCGTCGGCCCCGCCCGGGGCCGCCTCAACATCACCCTGCGCGTCACCGGACTCACCGACCGCGCCCCCGAGGCGACCGGAGCGGCCCCGGCCGGGGCCGCCCCCGTCGCCTCGCCGGAGTCGGGAACGCGCTACTGACGGGCCCCCACCGCAGCCCCGAGCCCGAGCAGCGCCACCCCGGCCACCCCCGACAGCCCCCGTTGCACCTTGCGCCGCAGCAGGACGCGCTGGATCGCGCCCAGGACCGCGACCACCACGACGTACCAGGCCAGGGCCAGCAGCCAGAACAGCCCGGCCAGGAGCACGTGCTGGGAGAGCTCGGACATGCCGGGCAGCTGGAACTGCGGGAAGAGGGAGAGGTAGAAGGCGGCGACCTTCGGGTTGAGCAGATTGCTCAGCAGGCCCTGGCGGAAGTCCGCCCCGCTGTCCGGCGCCCCGCCACCGCCTCCGCGGCCGTGACCGGCGGGCTGCGCGGCCGTCGCGTCGTCAGCTCCGTCCTCGCGTCGGCCGAGGCGGATGAAGTCGATCAGGGACCGGATGCCCAGGTAGGCGAGGTACAGGGCGCCGGCGATCCGCACGGCGGTGTAGAGCACTTCGGAGCCCGTGAGCAGCGCGGTCAGGCCCGCGACGGCCGCGCCGGCGAGGACCGCGTTGCCGAGCATGATGCCCATCGCGGTCGCGGCCGCGCCCCGGCGGCCGCCCCGTGCCGCGTTCCGCAGCAGGAGCACCAGGTCGGGGCCCGGAACAACGATGATCAGAAGAGAAGCGAGTACGAACGTCAGTAGCTGCGCAGTCATACACCAATCATGGCGCGGTTGAGAAGGGTTTTGGGCAAGTTGGTGAGAACGGCCGGTTCCTCCGTGTCCCGAAGCGTGGCGGTCGTCTGCATTCAGGGGACTTGTCCGTTCGACTGCCGCCGCCGTTCTCATATTCCGTCAGAAACCCTCTCAGCATGTGAGACCGGCGAAATCGGACCATGCGGTCCCTGGTCGATTCGCAGACTTACCGATGTGAATGCCACGAGGCCTTCCGCGCTTGTTAGAGTCGAATCACCCGAAGCAACCCGGGTCTCCGGAGTTCGGTATCCGGAGTCGCACGACTTCTTCGACCCGCACGCGACCGTGATGGAGTGAGATCGCATGAAGTCCCGACTCGACCGCTACGAGGAATTCATCGAGAAGGAGTACCGGGCCGGCCTGACGAAGCCCGACGAGTACTCGCTCGACGACGTCACCCCGGACCTTCGACAGCGTCTCTCCGAAGGGAGGTTCAAGCGCATCGTCTTCACCGGAATGGGCTGCTCGGCCATCGTCTCGGATATCGTCCGCGGCTACTTCACGGAGATCGGCCTGCCCCTCGAAGTGCACGTCGTGAACGACTACGACTTCCGCTTCCTGGCCGCTCCCTCGGTCCTCGAGGACGAGGCGACCCTGTACATCATCAGCTCCTACAGCGGGCACTCGCAGGAGCCGGTCCTCGCCTACCAGCGGCTTCGTGCCGTCCGGGACCAGGTGCTCCTGCTCACCTCCGGCGGCAAACTGGCCGAGCTCGGGCGGGCGGACGGCGCCTCCATCGCCTACTGGCGGCTGCGCGAACCGGACCGCGAGTACCCGCTCTTCCACGTCTCGCAGTACTTCGCCATCCTGATGGACATGTTCCACGAATTCGGGGTGCTGAGCGACGACCACCACGCCCGGCTGGGCGAATTGGCGGGCCTGCTCGAGGCGGATTTCGAGGAGAACGGCCGCGAGGCCGCCCGTCGGATCGCCGACGCGAGCGAGGACGCGAACATCATCATGATCGCGTCCCCGAAATGGCACGAGAGCCTGCTCAAGCTGGCCAAGATGCACTTCAACGAGATGGCCATGGTTCCGACCGCCCGGAACTACTTCCACGAATTCTGCCACAGCGAGGTGGCCACGCTTTCCGATCCGGTGCGGAAGCACAGCACGGTCTGGTTCTCCGACGCGGACGACGACGAGTACACCCTCGCCAAGGGTGAGAACCTGCAGCGTCTGCTGACCGACGACCGACCGGAGAACCGGAACATCCGGTTCTCCCGGGTGCACCTTTCGGAGGGGGACTTCCTCCGGAAGTACTTCACCGCCCTCAACGTGGTGCAGCACGCGGCACTCCGCCTCGGCCGGCACCACGAGACGCGGTCGCGCGACCTCATCTCCGAATCCGCCGGAAACCCCTGGTACCACAGCACCACCATCGAGTCCGAGCTGACGGCGTAACACCCGGACGGAGAGAACGGAGAGGACTGTGGTGGCGGACATGGATGACACCAGTCCGCTGCACCTGTTCGACGTCACAGGCAAGGTGGCCCTGATCACTGGGGCCACCCGCGGGCTGGGCCAGGCCATCGCGGCCGGCCTGGCCCGCGCCGGTGCCAGAGTGATCGTCGCCGGGCGCAGCAGCGAAGCAGCAGACGCGGTCGCCGGCAAACTGGCCGTCGACGGAGGATCCGCCGTCGGTGTCGGGCTGGACGTGACGCGGGAGGCAGAGGTCGAGGACGTCCTCTCCCGTACGGTGCGCGAACACGGCGGACTCGACATCGTCGTCAACAACGCCGGCATCATCGACAGGTTCCCGGCCGAGGACTACCCGGCCGAGACCTGGCAGCGCGTCATCGACACCAACCTGACCGGCGCGTTCCTCGTGTCACGCGCCGCCGGGAGGGCCATGCTCCGGCAGGGCAGCGGAAAGATCGTCAACATCGCATCGGTCCTGGCCCAGAGCGGTGGCCGCAACGTCGTCGCCTACGCGGCGAGCAAGGGCGCGCTGGTACAGCTCACCCGCTCCTGTGCGGCGGAGTGGGCCGGGCGGGGCGTCCACGTGAACGCGATCGCCGCCGGCTACTTCGAGACGGACCTGACCGCCGGTCTGCGCACGGACGCGCAGCGCAGTGCGGGCCTGCTCACCCGGGTACCCGCCGGCCGTTGGGGCAGGCCCGAGGAACTCGTCGGGACCGTGCTGTACCTGGCCTCGGAGGCGTCCAGCTACGTCCACGGAGCCGTCATCGAGGCGGACGGTGGATGGACCGCCGCATGAACAGTCACCGCATGAACAGTCAGCGCATGAACACCCACCGGGTGAACACCCACCGATCCCACGACCGGCCCGAACACGGGAGGAGGCACCGATGAAGCCGCACGCGCGGAGGCTCGACGGGTTCCGGCAGTCGACCATCAGGGCCATGACCGAGCGGTGCGTCGCCGTCGGCGGCATCAACCTCGGCCAGGGCCTGTCCCGCACGCCGCCCCCGGACGACCTGCTCGACCACGCGACCGCACACTTCGCGTCCGCCGACCACTCCTACAGCCCCGCCCACGGAGACGCCGTCCTCCGGCAGGCCGTCGCGCGGAAGCTGGCGGAGTACAACGGAGTCCACGTCGACCCGGAGCACGGGGTGGTGGCCACCATCGGCGCCACCGGCGCGTACAACGCGGCGGTACTGGCCCACCTCGACCCGGGAGACGGCCTGCTCCTGCCCGAACCCTTCTACGGCTACCACCGCACCGTGGCGGAGATCCACGGGGTCGTTCCCCAGCCGGTCAGGACGGACGCCCCCGGGTTCCGGATCGACAGGGCGGCCCTGGAGGCGGCCACGACGGACCGCACCAGGGCGATCGTGCTGTGCACACCCGGCAATCCGTCGGGCCACCGGATGCCGCCGGACGAGATCGAGGAGGTGGCGCGCTTCGCAGCGGACCGGGACCTGCTGGTGATCACCGACGAGATCTACGAGCACCTCTACTACGGGGACGAACCGCACCGCTCGCCGGCGTCGTTCGACCTGCTGCGCGACCGCACGATCACGGTCTCCGGCCTCTCCAAGACCTACAGCATCCCCGGATGGCGGCTCGGCTACGCCGCCGGACCCCCGGAGCTGATCGCGCCGTTGCGCATCGCCGCCGACGCGCTCTCGGTGTGCGCCCCCACCCCGCTGCAGCAGATCGCCGCACGGGCGTTCACCCTGCCGGACTCCTTCTACGCGCGGACGCGCCAGGACTACCGCCGCAAGCGCGACCGGATCGCCGCGGCGTTCCGCGACGCGGGCCTCGCGACCAACGACCCCGAAGGCGCCTACTACCTCCTGGTGGACGGGACTCCGCTGGGCGGCGACAGCGGCGAGGTCGCGGAGACGATCCTGAGTGCCGCCGGCATCGCCACCATCCCGGCCGACGCGTTCCATCTCGGGCCGGCCCCTTATCCCTACGTCCGCGCGTGCTTCGCCCTGACCGACGCCGACATCCTCCGCGTGGAGGAGCACCTCTCCGAGGTGAAGTGGCCCTGACCGCCGGGGTCATGCCGGCCGGCCGCCGCCCCGCCGCGGCGCTGCACCGGCGCCCGCCCG